>NZ_JANMSQ010000026.1:0-36420 GCF_031389465.1 Pseudolysinimonas sp. | reverse complement strand
CTGGTCGGGTCGTGGTGAGCTTCCGGGCGGCGACGGCTGGGTCGCGCTGCACCTCGCAGATGCGGCACCCCTCACCTTGTTCGAGCCGAACTTCAGCGAGCAGGGCGACCTGCACGGGCGCGTCATCGACGCCCTCGCCGGCGGTGGGGCGTTTTTCTTCCGACAGCTCTCGACCGCGGTCGGCCTGACCGAACCGGTGGATGACAAAGACCTCGCCGCCGCGCTGTGGGATCTGGTGTGGGCGGGGCTGGTCGGCAACGACACCCTCGCTCCGCTGCGTGCGCGACTCGGCGCAACTCCCAGACCTCGTGCCACTGTGACCCGACGCCCGAGACGGGCGTCGGCGCTGGGGTCGTGGCGGAGGCCAGAAATGGCCTCCGCTCCAAACTCCACCGCGCCGCCAACCGTCGCAGGCCGCTGGTCCCTCCTCCCTGCTCCGCAACCGAACACCACCGTGCGCTCCGCCGCTCTCGCAGAGACCCTTCTGGAACGCCACGGAGTCGTGACGCGGGGTGCTGTCGTCTCCGAAGGCGTCGCGGGCGGCTTCGCGCTCGCCTACAAGGTGCTTGCCGGACTCGAAGAGACGGGCCGCACCCGTCGGGGCTACTTCGTCGAAGGGCTCGGTGCCGCGCAGTTCGCCACCCCGGCGACTGTCGACCGACTACGCACCTTCGCTGCTGATCCGGAGGAGGGCACCGCCCCGGTAGCGGTCACCCTCGGCGCGACCGACCCCGCCAACCCCTACGGCGCCGCGCTGGGTTGGCCCGAAGCCGAGGGCCACCGACCCGGTCGCAAAGCCGGCGCACTCGTGGTGCTCGTGGATGGCGCCCTCGACATCTACGTGGAACGTGGCGGCAAGACCGTGCTGACGTTCACCGCCGACGAACAGCGCCTCACCGCGGCCGCTGAGTCGCTCACCGCCGCCGTGCGACGTGGGGGCGGGCGGCTACGTATCGAGAAGATCGACGGCGCGTTCTCACTCGGAACGCCGCTCGGCAACGCGCTCGTCGCTGCCGGTTTCGCGCCAACGCCGCAAGGGCTACGACTGCGCGGGTAGACCGTCTACCCCTTCACGGTAGAATGGTAGACGTGAGTCTCAACATCAAGAACGAGCGCACCCACGCCCTGGTGCGCGAGCTGGCTACGCTCACCGGCATGAGCCAGACGGATGCCGTGACCGATGCCGTCGAACGCCGTCTCGCAGAACTGGGCAGAGAACCAGGCGAGCAGGTGCAGGCCCGCGTCGACGAGATCATGCATCTCGTTCGGCAGGTCGCGCCCGGGCTTCGCGAAGCCTGGGGAGATCGCGACCCCACTGAGGATCTCTACGACGAACGCGGACTCCCGAAATGATCATCGACTCGTCGGCGGTCGTCGCCGTCGTGCGCGACGAGCCCGACGCGGCAGCTCTCACTGAGGCGATGCTTCGGGCGGGGCGACTGCGGATGTCCGCTGGGACCTATCTCGAGACCTCGATCGTGATCGAAGCCCGCCGCGATCCTGTGACGGTACGTGTGGTCGACACCATCCTGAGTCGTTTCGGGGTCGAGATCGAGGCATTCACGCCGGAGCAGGCCGAGATCGCGCGAGCGGCGTACCGCGACTTCGGAAAGGGCAGCGGTCATCCGGCTCAGCTCAACTTCGGCGACTGTTTCGCCTACGCCCTGGCAAAGGCGACGGGCGAACCGTTGCTCTACAAGGGCGACGACTTCGGTCACACCGACATCCGAAGCGCGCTCGAATGAGGCGGGTGGTCGTGATCCTCGTCGTGGTCGCGCTCGCGGCGTTCGCGGTGTGGATCGTCATCGCCCAGCAGTCGAAACCTGCAGCCCAGACCCCGGATGCCGAACCGGGCGCACCGGTCGTCGACAGCGGCATCCCGGCCCCGAGCGACGCGGCCGAGATGACCGTCGTCGACATCACCGACGGCGACACCCTCCGGTTGCGCGACGACAGCGGGGCGGTCGAGAACGTGCGGCTGGTCGGCATCGACACCCCCGAGGTCTACCCGGTGTACGAATGCTTCGGCGACGAGGCGGAAGCCGAACTGCTGCGCCTCGCACCGATCGGCAGCACGCTGCTCGTCGACCCCGACGTCGACCCGTTCGACGACTACGACCGCCTGCTCCTCTACCTGTGGAACGGCGACGGCACCTTCATCAACCTCGCGCTCGTCGAGGGCGGATTTGCCGAGGCGATTCGGGTTGCGCCCAATGATCTGCATTTCGACGAGCTCCTCGCGGCCGAAGACGCCGCCGCCCGCGCGAACCTCGGGATGTGGAGCTGCTGAATGCCCGAGGGCGACACCGTCTGGAAGACCGCGAAGACGCAGCATGCGGCTCTCGCCGGACTGGTGCTCGAAAAGACCGACTTTCGGGTGCCCGGATTCGCAACCGTCGACCTCGCCGGCGAGACCGTTCTCGAGGTCGTCGCGCGCGGCAAGCACCTATTCCACCGGGTGGGCGAGTTCAGCATCCATTCGCATCTGAAGATGGACGGCGCGTGGCGCACCTTCGCGCCCGGGGAGAAGTGGACCCGACCCGCGCACCTCGCGCGGGTCGTGCTCGACGCCCCAAGCGTTCAGGCGGTCGGTTTCGAACTCGGCCTGCTCGAGGTCATCACAACGACCGATGAAGAGGATGTCGTCGGCCACCTCGGCCCCGACCTGCTCGGGCCTGACTGGGATGGGGTCGAGGCTTCGAGACGGCTGGCCGAGCATCCTGAAGTGCCGGTCTACCTCGCCCTGCTCGACCAACGGAATCTCGCGGGCATCGGAAATGTCTACGCCAACGAGATCTGCTTTCTGCGTGGCGTGCTGCCGACACGTCCCGTCGGCGAGACGCGCGACCTGCCTGCAGTAGTAGACCTGGCCGAGCGGATGCTTCAGGCCAACAAGGATCGTTGGACGCGATCCACGACGGGCAATCTGCGAGCCGGGAACACGACGTGGGTCTACGGCCGCAGAGGTCGCCCGTGCCGGCGGTGCGGCACGCGGCTGATCGGCGGCGAGCTCGGACGGCTCGAGGGTCAAGAACGCGTCGTCACCTGGTGTCCGCGCTGCCAGATCTGACAAGCGTCGACGAATCAGTCGGTCAGGGTCGCCCGCAGCGTGACCCGCGAGTTGTAGCGGTCGTCGATGTCGATCACGATGCCATCCCGGCTGAACAGCCGAGCCAGATCCAGTTCGATGACGGCCACCTCGTCCTCGCCCTCTGCCGTCCCCGGGAAGCAGTCGACCCCCCACGCCTCGGCGTCATGCCAGCGCTGGGCTTCGCTCGTGTTGATCGTGAACTCGATGCGGTTGCTGTTGTAGATGCGGAGATCTTCGACCGCGCCCTCGCTGAAGATCAGACCGTCTTCGAGGCAGCGGCCGAAGCGATCCTCCTGGATGCCGAGGCTGCTGCCGTTGAGCTCGAGCCGGAACGTGTCGAGGTGGGAGCGCGAGAAGGTCTGCGCGTCCACGCGGTAGCTCAGGGTCGCGTGGAGGGCGGGGGCGAGGACGAGCGCGGTGCCACCCCACCAGGATTCGTCGCGATCGAGCGACCAGGTCGTCGCGCGACCGGCCTCGTCGACGAGTTCGAGGGTGACGAGATACTGCGCGCCGAGGCAGAGGCCGCTCATCCGCAGGTCGATCACCTGGATGCCACCGGGGCCGACAACGCTGGTCCCGCTGTTCTGCATCAGGCTGCCGTCGGCGCAACTCGGGCCTGCGTCGATGCCGTTTCCGGTGAAGCGAAGGGTGTAGGTCACGGGACGGTCGACCTCCACCCGAAGCGAGGTCGAGGTCCACGGCACCGCGACCGTCGGTTCGCTGAAGGCCCAGGACTCGTCGTTCTGGATCTGCGGGGTGTCCGGCGCGACGTAGTCGACGGGCCGGTCGGTGGTCGGGGTGACGTGCCACGAACTACGGCCGTTCGTGAGCTCCTGCGTCCAGTCGACGAAGAAGGTCGCGGTGCCGGCGGCGACCTCGCGGCTCGGCGGCGTGCAGTCCGCTCCGAACGACGAGCCGCACAATCCGGTTCCCTGGGTGACATCCGCGAGGGCGACGCGATACCACTGGCGCTCGGGCGGCGTGCACACTCCGCGGCAACCGTCATCGGCGGCGGGGATGAGGTACTCGGTCTCCGACGCCTCGCCGGAGGTGAGCGTGGTGGTCAGCCGGAGCACCAGGTCTCCGCTGAACCCGCGATCCCAGAGGTGTTCGGAGTCGCCCGACGCGCCCCCCGCACCGAACATCGTCGAGTGGCAGATGCTGATCGGCAGCACCTCGTCGAGCTCACGATCCCACCGGGCCCCGAAGCAGGTCGAACCCTCGCGCGACGCGACCGCGATGTCGATGTGGTCGACGGCGTCGTCGAACCGCGCGACATCGAAGAGCGAAACGCTCGGCAGCACGCGGTCGGCGGTCTGCACGATCGCCGACGACTCGTAGTCGGCCTGCGTGCGCTCCCACTCCGGGGCGTCGCCGGCCGGGAACCAGCGTGCGCAGACGACGACCGTGGCCCCTTCGGGTACGGCGTAGGACTGCACGAGCTTGGTGCGGAAATTCGGCGGCGCGTTGACCGCGTTGACCTGGTCAGGGGTCTGCGGTGACTCGACGCTCGCCAGCGGGATGAGTGTGCGGGCGCTCGGAGGGATGTCGCAGCTCGGCGCCGTGCCGTCCTCGACGAGGGCCGCCCGGATCTGCACCGTTCCGTCGTCGGGTCGCAGCGCGCTCGTCAGCAGCAGATTCGACCCCACCGTGCTGAGCTGGAGGGCGGGGTGCACCGGCTCGCCGCCCGAGTGGAAGCGCACCGTGTGCGGAGGCGACGCCCGGTCGTGGATGTCGCGGCCGGAGATGATCGCGGTGTACGCAGTGCCGGGCTCGATCCCGCCGAGCGTGAGGCACTGCTGCACGATCGCAAAGCCCTCGGGGTCGGCGACTTCGGCCTCCCAATCGGCGATCTGCTCCGTCGTGCTCAGCAGATCCACCCGCTCCACGGCGGCGGGATCGGCGGTCGGCCAGTAGCGCACCGTGAAGGCGCCGGGCGCGGTCGCCAGGATGCCGAACGGCACCTCGCCATCGCCCGGGGTGAGTCCATCGCACCACAGCGAGCCGCCGAACGGGTTCCCCTCGACGAGGTACTCGTCGTAGGTCGGCGGGAACGCTTGGCCACCGGCGACGAAGTCGCGCAGCGCCGTGTCGCTGAGGATCGTGCTGCGCAGCCCTTCGGGGCAGTCTCCGGCGGGTTCACCCCCTCGCGGCGCACACGGGTCGTCGCCGTCGCCGCGGTCGTCGTCGGTGAAGTTGATGAGCCCGAAGATCGGGTCGGGCCAGGTACCGAGAAGGCTGAGGAATCGCAGGAGTGACGCGTCGGTCTCGTCGGTCGCACCGCCATCGGCCGGTATCGTCACCTCGCGTTCGGCGACCGCTTCGCTCACCACAATCGGGACGACGTCGGACGCTTCGCCGGGCTCGTCGGTGGGGGCGGGCACCTCGGACTCGTCACCCGAACCGGCAGGCGGCTCGTCGCCCTCGGCGATCGGCGCGAGCACCGGCACGATCTCGTACTCCGGTGCGGCCTCCACGACCACCGGGGCCGCGAAACGGATGCCGATGAGGGTCGCCGCGACCGCGACACCCGCCGCCGCGACGATCGCGAGCACCGGGATGAGCCACTTGGGAACGGTCATGGTCTCACCCGAAGTATTGGTGGTCGATGGTGATCGTGACCGGGGCGCTGAGGTTGCCTGCGGCGTCACGTGCGCGGAAAGTGAAGAAGATGTCGCCCCCGTTGTCATTCGGCGGCGTGAAGGTCAGTCGCCACTCGGAGCCGACGGGGCTCATGCTGCCACTACCGGTGAATTCGCCCGACCACGAGACGTCGACCCCGACGACTCCAACGCCGTCGCCGGCCGTCACGCGAAGCAGCAAGGGATCCGTGTTGAACAGCGGGTTAGGGGTGCCCGTCGCGGTGTTGATCTTCGGCGCCGTGGTGTCACTCGGGCCGGGCGCGGGGCCTGGCGCGGGGCCGGGTGCGGGCTCCTCGGTCGCGACGGGGGCGGGCGGGATGATCTCGATCGCGACGACGGGGCAGGCGTCGACCGGGAGGGATGCGACATCCGGCTGATCTGAATCAACGATCACGACGGAACGCTCGAACCACAACACCCGCTCGAACGCGTTCGGGTCGCGTACCCCGAGCCACTCGGAATCCTCCGAGCGCGCCACGGCGAGCACGCGGTCGCCCGCCGAGAGCGACCCGATTTCCAAACCGCCGGGGCAGGCGTACGCGGGGGCAGTGTCATCCAGCACGACGGTGTAGCCGGCGACGACGTTCTGCTGCTCCGCTCCGGCGAGTCCGGAAGCGCCGACAGCGCCACCGGCCACACCCGCGAGAACGACGAGCGCGAGCCACGGCAACCAGCCGGACACGCCTGCGCCACCCCAACCCGGGGCAGTCCCACCAGCGACCGAAGTACCGGAGTCACCGGCGGCCACCCGCGAGCGGATGGCGTCGGCGACCCCGGTGGAGTCACCCTGTTCCGCCGCCTGTCCGAGCGCGTCGCGCAGGCGGCTGTCGAGTCCGGCGTAGTCGCCGGTGGGCTCAGCCATGGTGATCCTCCTTCCTCAGTCGCGCCGCGAGCGCCTTGCGGGCTCGGTGCAGCTGGGTCTTGATCGTGCCGGTACTGACTCCGAGACCTTCGGCGACCTGTTCCACCGATTGATCGAGGAGGTAGTGCAGCACGCACACTTCCTTCTGTTGCCGCGGCAGCTCTTCGAGCGCTTTCAGCACGTCGATGTCGAGCCCGGCCAGCGCGGAGTCGTAGCTCTCGTCGTCGGTTCCGACCTTCGCGTAGGCCCGCGACTCGGCGCCACGGGAGCGCTGAAGGTCACGCGCCCGGTTGCTGGCGACGACGGTGATCCAGGCGGCGACGTTCGTGATCTCGCGAGTCGGGGGTTTCGCGAGAAAGCCGACGATCGCATCCTGCACGGCGTCGGCGGCATCCTGCCGGTTGCCGGTGATGAGCCCCACCGCGGCGACGACCTTCGGGTACTCGTGCGCCACGAAAGCATCCAGGTCGACCTGGGTCCTTGTCGCCACGGTAGTGCCCACAGTTCCTCGACGCGCGGGCCACCCGATCGGGTTGACCGGATGGGGAGAAAATCGAGCTGCCGCCAGCATCCCGCACCGGGCGCGCGCGCGCCATACTCAAACTGTGGATGCCTCAGCCGGATACTCCGGAACCCCGCAGGCGACGAAGCTTGGCCTCAAGCCGGGGGTCACCTGGGATGTCGTGGGCGCGCCTGACGACTGGGCGTTCGAAGTCGAGCCCGACCTCGAGCTGCGTGGCGGCGGCGATGCGGATGTCGTGCTCGCGTTCGTCTCGTCAGCCGACCAGGTGCGCCGCACCGTCGAGCAGCAGGAGCGGCGAATCTTCCCCGCGGGAGCGCTGTGGATCGCCTGGCCGCGCAAAGCAGCGGGCCACCTGAGCGACGTCGATGAGAACCTCGTGCGCGACACGGCTCTGTTGCGCGGGCTCGTCGACGTGAAGGTAGCGGCACTCGATACCGACTGGTCGGCGCTCAAGATCGTCTGGCGGAAAGAGAACCGGGGTTGATCGGTTAGGCCTGGCCGCCCATTTGGAACAACGCGATCACGAGCAGCAGGGCAACCGCGCCGCCGCCGCCGATGATCCCCCAGAGCACGGCGATGATCGCTCGGTCGGCGCGCCGGATACCCGCTCGCCGCTGCGTGCCTTCGACGACGTCACAGGCGGAGGCGAGATCCTCAAACGACCCGAGCGCGCGGCCTGCGGCGTTTGTCGCGTGGTATGCGCCGTCGAGCCGTTCCACTGTGCCGACTTGGTTGCCGCGACGAGTCGCCACCCAAACACCGACCGCGGGGCTCATCCAATGGACATCGGCGCGACGCGCGGTCGCGGGAGCCTGGGGCGAAGGATGCTGTGGGGACACATTCGCGACGCTAAGCGGACCCTCGGTCCCGGAAGGTGGTCTTGACAGACCACCGCCGCTCGGTTAGCCGACCGGCGCGTCCTTCTCGGGGGGCTCGGGGGTGAGCACCAGGCCGCCCGGCGAATTCGCCGACTTGGTGAGAATCTGCACCCATTGCGCGTTGAGCCGCGGTTGCCGACCGCCGAAATACTCGAAGGTGAGCGGAATCGACGGCGCGAGCCAGATCGACGTGCGGCCGAAGCCGCTGCGCGACGGCTCGGTCCAGGTGAACGCGAAGTGCTCGCCGCGCCGGAGTTTCGACCAGATCACCACCTGAAGGTGGGCCAGCACGCGGTCGTCGAGCGAAACGGCCAACTTGGAGTCGTAGGTCAGAGTGCCCATGACCCGACGATATCCCGCCTGACTCCGTCGGTGGCGCTCGGAATGGGGGGCCTTGATCGCCCGATGGCGCGCGTAGTATACGTCGGCAATGGATGCTCGGGCGAGCGTTGACCCCGACCCCCACGGCCGTGAGCCTGGAAGGGTGGGCCCGGGCGATGAGTCGCACTTCGCGACACAGGCAGAACTGGCGGGACAGCTCCGCCATGCCTTCATCGCCGGTGAGTTGACCGCCTACTACCAACCGCAATATGACCTGTCGAGTGGACGGGTGGTCGCGCTCGAGGCGCTGTGCCGCTGGCGGCATCCTCGGTACGGGCTGCTGTTGCCCCGGCGATTCATCGATGTGGCCGAACAGTATGGGCTCATCGCCGCGGTCGGCCACTTCATGCTCGAAGAGTCGGGCCGTCTGGCCGCCGACTGGCATCGCCGAGGCATCCCCCTCGGCATGGCGATCAACGCCTCGCCGAGTGAACTCGGCCCCGGCTTCGCCGAGACGCTCCTCAGGCGCCTGACGGAACTCGAGCTGCCCCATCGGGCACTGACCGTCGAGGTCACCGAGTCGCCGGCGATCTCGAACTCCCGCGCCGTCATCACCACTCTCACGACACTCATCGACGGCGGCGTCGGGGTTGCGATCGATGACTTCGGAGCCGGGCACACGTCACTCGACCTCGTGCGGCGACTGCCGCTCACCGAGGTGAAGATCGACAAGTCGCTCGTACAAGACCCGGCCCGTTCGACCGATGACCTGGTGCGTCGATGCATCGGGATCGCTCGAGAGCGGGACGCCGTCATCGTTGCCGAAGGAGTCGAGACCCAGGAGCACTTCGACCGGGTGATGCACTGGGGCTGCGATCGCGCCCAAGGGTTCTACTTCGCGCCACCCGTGCCTGGCGACGACCTCGACCCCTTCCTGCTCGGAGTGGCGTCGCTCTAGATGCCGTACTGGTCGTCCTGCGACGACGAGCCGTCGGCATCCGAATCGCTCGCCTCGTTGTCGCCGCCGACATCGATCTGCGACCAGGTCACTCCCAGGCCGGGCGAGAACAGAATGTCGATCCCGGGGCCGCCACGCAGGGGCGGGATGTTGACGTAGCCGCCACCGGACTGGATGGCGACAAGGATCTCGTGCTTCAGGTCCGTCACCGGGTCAGGCAGGAAGTAGTCACGCCCATCAACGGTCAGTCGGTTCACGTTCGCCACTCCGTCAGGCTACACACGCGACCCGGTCGCCGAATAGGATCGACCGGATGGGATCTCTGCACTACGGTTCGCCCCCCGCGACCTTTGAGTTTGACGACCGCGCTCTCGCGCACGTCGAGCTTGTCGTGCTCGCGAAGCTGCGACGCAACGAGAGCTTCGCCCTGACGATCGACGCCCCGAAGGGTGGTCGCTCGACGATTTGGGTCAACACCGCATCGACCCTGCGCTTCGAGTTCGCTGCAGAATCGGGCGAGATCAACCGGGAGTGGCTCGACCTGTTGATCGACTCGGCGAACACGACGACCGGCATGCGCGTCATTCCGGAACCCGACAAGGTGCCGGCGACATAGTCGTTACCGATCCGATATCGAGTTCAGGCCGCGTTATCGCGTGCGGCCCTTGATCCTCGTCGTCGCGCCCCGCTATCGTGGGCGACGCGCGGTTCCGCGCTACGCCGATAGATGAAAGGAGGCCGGCTGATCATGAACGCAGTGCTCACGGGGATGATCCCCACTCGTACCGCCGGCTTCGTCGGCATCCTCACCTGCCGTCTCGGCTAACCGGACGCTCTTCTCGGGCAACCGCTGCCGATTCACGGTGGCGATGCTGATGAAGCCCCAATCCGCAGTCTGAACCGACTGCTCACGGATCGACGCCCCGTTCACGACTCGTCGACGCCCCACTCGGGCCCGATGTGGTCGACGCCCCGATCGCCGTCACAAGCGGCACCGATCACGCCTGTGAGGAACCCACCTTGTCTACGACCCTGTCCACCCATCCGCCGCAACAGGCCGGAGCCCTGCAGCCGCATGGCGAGGCCGAAGCCCCGCGACTCACCTCGCGACGGCCGAGCGCTCTCGACAAGCTCGCGCTACGCCTGGGCCTGTTGCTCATCACCTACGGCCGCCGCCGCTACGCGCTGTCCCGCGAGGAACTCGCGCTGAACGCGGAGAACGCCCGAGCCCGACAGGCGCGCGAACTCGATTGGGATCGCGCCCATCACACCCTGTTGCCGCCGCGATGAGAGTCTTCGCCGCGCACGGCACCAGCACCGGAAGTCCCGGGATCGACGGTCCCGGGACATTCCCGTCTTAGGCGGAGCTGGCCTGATACTCCTGCTGGTGCTCGACAACCTCTGTCATGTTCTCGACCGCCCACTCTTCGAGTGCACGGAGCGGCCCGAGGAGCGACCGACCGAGGGCCGTCAGCTCATACTCGACGCGGGGCGGAATCTGGGGGTAGACGGTTCGCGTGACAAACCCGTCGCGCTCGAGCGACCGCAGCGTCTGGGTCAGCATCTTCTGGGAGATGCCGCCGACCTGTGCGGCGAGCGCCGAAAAGCGTTGAGGGCCCGGGGCGAGGGTGACGACGATGAGCACCGTCCACCGATCGCCGATGCGGTCGAGCAGGCGGCGTGACGGGCACTCCTGCTTGAACGGGTCCCAGGCCAGGACACTCACCACGACGTACCTCCCTTACTTCGAAGTGCGTACTTCCGCTCTCCTGCTTGCATGACTTATGGTAACCCAGTTACCGAAAGAGAGTAAAGGAGCACTACATGGCACGCATCACGATTCTGGGCGGCACCGGTTACGCGGGGGCGGCGATCGTCGCGGAGGCGGCGAAGCGCGGACACGACGTCACCGCAGTGAGCCGGTCGGAACCTGAGACGCGCGTCGACGGCGTCGAGTACGTCGTCGGATCCGCCCTCGACAGCGCGACGCTCGACGCCGTGCTGCCGGGTCGGGATGTCGTCATCTCGGCCCTGTCGCCGCGTGGCGACATGGCCGGCAAGGTCGAAGCAGCGATCGACGACCTCATCACCCGCCTCACCGGCACGCCGACCCGCTTTGGCTACGTCGGCGGCGCGTCGTCGCTGCAGACCGAGGAGGGCGGCCCGACGGTGTTCGAGGTCTCGAAGGATCACCTGCCCGAGGACGTGCGCCCGGAAGTCGAGACCGGGGTCGCGGCACTCGCCACGCTGAAGGCATCCCCCGAGGCGCTCGACTGGTTCTACGTGAGCCCGCCCGCCGACTTCGGCTCGTGGCTCGCGACCCCGTCGCAGGGCACCTACCGTCTCGGTGGCGACGTGCTGCTGAAGGACGCCGACGGCATCTCCACGATTTCGGGGGCCGACCTAGCCCTCGCGATCGTCGACGAAATCGAGAAGCACGCTCACCCGCGGGCGCGCTTCACGGCCGCGTACTAGGCCGCGCGTTCCCGCCCTCCGCGCCCCCGGTAGGCTCACCGGGGGCGCGGAGCCGGTGCGCCCGGAAGGAACTGCCGCGTGCCCAAGCCGATCGTTCTCATCGCCGAAGAACTCTCCCCTGCCACGGTGGATGCCCTCGGAACCGACTTCGACATCCGCAGCGTCGACGGAACCGATCGGCTCGCCCTGCTCACTGCGCTTGCCACGGCCCACGCGGTGCTGATCCGCTCGGCCACCCAGATCGACGCCGAGGCGATCGCCGCGGCACCCGCGCTGAAGGTTGTCGCCCGCGCCGGGGTGGGTCTCGACAACGTCGACATCGCCGCCGCCACGACGGCGGGTGTCATGGTCGTCAACGCCCCGACGTCGAACATCATCAGCGCCGCGGAGCTCACGATCGGCCACATCCTCTCGCTCGCGCGCCACATCCCTGCCGCGCACGCAAGCCTCGCGGCCGGCGAGTGGAAGCGCTCGAAGTACACCGGCGTCGAGCTGTACGAGAAGCGGGTCGGAATCATCGGCCTCGGCCGCATTGGCGCGCTCATCGCCGCTCGGCTGCAAGCGTTCGGAGTCGACATCGTCGCCTACGACCCCTACATCACCGAGGCCCGAGCGCTGCAGCTAGGGGCGACCCTCCTCCCGCTCGACGAACTGCTCGCGACGAGCGACTTCGTGACGATCCACATGCCGAAGACGCCCGAGACGACCGGCATGATCGGCGCGGCGCAGCTGAAGAGCATGAAGAAGACCGCCTTCGTGATCAATGTCGCGCGCGGTGGGCTCATCGACGAAGCGGCGCTGGCGAGGGCCCTCCGCGATGGCGAGATTGCCGGAGCCGGCATCGACGTCTTCACGTCGGAACCGCCGACCGACGACGTGCTGACCTCGGCGCCGAACATCGTGGTCACGCCGCACCTCGGCGCCTCGACCGACGAAGCGCAGGAGCGCGCGGGCGTTTCCGTCGCGAAGTCGGTGCGGCTCGCGCTCGACGGCGAACTGGTTCCGGATGCCGTCAACGTGGCGGGCAGCGTCATCGACCCGACGGTTCGTCCCGGCATCCCGCTCATGGAGCACCTCGGCCAGCTGTTCGCCGGCCTCGCCGACGCACCGCTGCAGTCGATCGACGTCGAGGTGCGCGGCGAGATCGCCGAACTCGAGGTCGGCGTGCTGCGCCTCGCCGCGCTCAAGGGCGTCTTCTCGCAGGCCGTCACCGAGACCGTCTCGTACGTCAACGCACCGCTTCTCGCCGAGCAGCGCGGCATCACCGTGCGGCTCACCACCGATCCCGTGGCCGAGGACTACCGCAACGTGCTCAGCATCCGCGGCACCGCGACCGACGGCACCCGCCTCTCGGTCTCGGGCACGCTCGCCGGCACCAAGCAGGCCGAGAAGATCACCGAAATCAACGGCTACGACCTCGAGGTGCCGATGGCCCGCCACCTCGTCGTCATGCAGTACACCGACCGCCCCGGTATCGTCGCGATTTACAGCAAGGCCCTCGGGGATGCCGCCATCAACATCGCGGGCATGCAGATGGCCCGGCGCGGCAAGGGCAGCGATCAGTTGAGCGTGCTGACCCTCGACTCGGCGGTACCCGAGGAGCTGCTCGCCGGCATCCAACGGGATGTCGACGCCTCGGTGCTGCGCCAGGTGGAGATCGTCGACCTGTAAGGGCCCGCCATACGACATCCTTGAGACGTGCGTCGATACGCGGAATGGTTGTTCGGCCTCGTCGCCGAGCAACCACGCGAGTACCGCCGCCTGCTCAAGATCCGACGCCGCATCTACCGCAAGGTCGCCCCGCTCCGGGCCGAGGTGGTGCGCAGCGCCGAGCCGATCGCGTTCGACGACATCCCGCACGCCGCGTTCCGCCCGATCCTGCCGGGAGATACCTGGGGCGGCGTGTTCGACTGCGCGTGGCTGCACCTCACCGGAGAGGTGCCGAGCGGAATCTCGAACCCGATCGTCATGCTCGGCATCCGCGGGGAGGGGCTCGTGTTCTCTCCCGGCGGCGAAATTCTGGATGCGGTCACCACGGTGTTCCAGCAGGGTGACCTCCCGCACAGCGGCGGCAAGTTCCGCCCGGTGCGACGCGTCGACCTGAGCAATGAGCGCGTCGACCTGTACGCGGACGTCACCCACAACGGCTTCGTCATCTACCCCGTCGGTCGCGGGCGGTTTCACGGAGCACACCTGGCGACCCGCGACGACGAGGCGTTCGGTCTCTACTACGACTACCTGACCCTCACCGTGCTCGCCCACGCCACCGACGACGCGGCCCTCGCGCGCGGGTTGCGGCGGAACCTCGACGCCGCCTGGTCGGACTTCGAGGCCGGCGACATCTCTCGCGCCCGAGCCGTGCTCGCAGCGCCTCTCGCTCGCCCGTCGACCGACGACTTTCTGTACAGCGCCGTCGGGCACGGGCACCTCGACATGGCGTGGCTCTGGCCGGTGCGCGAAACGAAACGCAAGGCGGCCCGCACCTACAGTCGAGCGCTCGCCAGCATCGAGGATCGGCCGGGTTACGTCTTCGGCACGTCCCAACCGCAGCAGATGCAGTGGATGAAGGACGCCCACCCCGACCTCTTCGCGCGCATGAAGCACGCCGTCGCGCTCGGCCGGCTCGAACTTCAGGGTTCGTTCTGGGTTGAGACCGACACCAACCTGCCCGGTGGCGAGTCGCTCGTGCGGCAGGCGGTGATCGGCCGACGTTTCCTGCAGCAGGAGTTCGGGCTCACCGACGATGACCTCAGGCTGTGTTGGCTGCCCGACACCTTCGGCTACACCGGGGCGCTGCCGCAGATCCTCAAGAAGAGCGGCATGGACTGGTTCCAGACCATCAAGCTCGCGTGGAACAAGCTCAACGTGCACCCGTACCGCACCTTCCATTGGGCGGGCATCGACGGCTCGACGGTACTCGTGCACATGCCCCCCGAGGGCGACTACAACTCGCGCGGAGCCGCCGACGGCCTGCTCAAGGGGCTCAAGCAGTACCCCGAGAAGGACCTCGGCGCGGCACTCCTCGTCTTCGGCTCAGGAGACGGCGGCGGCGGGCCGGGCGAGATCCACCTCGAGGTGACCGCGCGCGAGACCGACCTGCGGGGCCTGCCCAAGGTCGAGTACTCGCGGGCCGGCGACTTCTTCCGCAAGCTCGAGACCCTCGAGGTGACTCACCGGTTCGACGGGGAGCTGTATCTCGAAGCCCACCAGGGCACGTACACGACGAACGCCGCGCTCAAGAAACACAACCGCATCGCCGAGAGGAAGCTGCACGACGCCGAGGTGCTCGCCGCGATGACCGGTCGACCGGCACGCGACGAGCTCGAACAGTACTGGCGCGACGTGCTGCTTCAGCACTTCCACGACATCCTGCCCGGCTCGTCGATCGCGCGGGTGAGCCAGGAGTCGGTCGAGGAGCTGCGGCGGGTCGCCGACGAGCTGGATGTCTACTCCGACGCCCGCCTCGCTGAACTGCCGACGAGTGGCGATGAGCCGTCGGCACTCAACCTCAGCGGCGTGCCGCGCGACGAGCACGTGCGGGTCGGCGACTCCTGGTTCCGAGCTCGGGTCGAACCGTATGCTGCGGCGCCGCTTGAGCCCGCCGAACCGCACCCGAAGCTGCGGGCGACTGACGACGTCCTGAGCAACGGCATCCTGACCTTGCGCTTCGGCCGCACCGGGGAGATCGTGTCGTGCCTCGACCCGGCCGGAACCGAGCATGCCCGCGACGGACTCAACCGGCTTGTGCTGCACCGCGACCGGTACCAGGTGCCCTGGGACGCCTGGGACATCGGACGAGGCTACCTCGATCGCTCGCCGCGCGTGCTGCGGCCTTCTTCCGTGTCCACCGAGATCGACGGCCCGACAGCCGTGCGCACCCAGGTCTACCGCTTCGGTCGCTCGCGCATCGAGCAGCGCGTGATCCTCGAAGCCGGGTCGCCACTCGTGCGGTTCGAGACCCGCGTCGGCTGGCACGAGACCCACCGGATGCTGCGCGCCGACTTTCGGCCCACCCACTACGGCGACGCCGCGAAGAGCGAGATCCAGTTCGGACACATCGAGCGACCGACCACCGAGAACGGGCCCATCGAGACGGCGCAGTTCGAGATTTGTGCGCACAAGTGGATCGCCACAGAAACCTCCGAGGGAGGTTTCGCGGTTCTCAACGACTCGAAGTACGGGCATCGGGCGAAAAGCGGGCTGTTGTCGCTCACCCTGCTTCGCTCGCCGACCTTTCCCGACCGAACCGCCGACCGCGGCACCCATGCCTTCACCTACGCGTTCCGACCGTTCGCCGCGGGCGACCTGACGGGCGTCATCCGCGATGGGTACCGGCTCAACAACCCGCTCCACATCCGACCAGGAGTGTCGCTTCCCTCCTTCGCCACGTCGAGCGATCCCGGTGTCATCATCGAGACGATCAAGCCCGCTGAGAGTGGCGACGGAGTGGTGGTGCGGATGTACGAGAGCCTCGGTCGCCCGGCGGTGACCGCACTGCGCACGAGTGCTGCCTACTCCCGAGCGACCGTAACCGACCTGCTCGAACGCCCCCAGCATCCCGCCGACCTCGAACGCCTCGAGCTCGGTCCCTTCGAGATCCTGACCATCCACCTGGAGAATCAATGAGCACTGTGACGACGACGTCCCGCGCCACCCGACCTGACCCGAGTCGCCGCGCGCAAAGCGTCGCGATCGTGACCGCCGCCTTCGGTCAGAACCTCGTCTACGCGACGGTCACCACCTTCCTGCTGCTCTACCTGGTGCAGTACGCGAAGATCAGCACCGAAGGCATCGCGATCGTCACCGTCACCCTCACCGCCGCACGCATCATCGACGCGATCGCTGACCCCGTGGTGGGCAGCCTCGTCGACAAGACCCGCACGCGGTGGGGCAAGATGCGGCCCTTCATCCTGTTCTCTGCGGCCCCGGTCGCGATCCTCTCGGCGCTGCTGTTCGCGGTACCCGATGCCGCCGAGCCCGTGCAGCTCTGGTACTTCGCGGTCTGCTACCTCATCTGGGGGCTCGTCTATGCGGCGTGTGACGTGCCGCTGTGGGGGCTCATCGGCTCGGCATTCCCCGAGAAGCCGTCGCGCGCTCGAGTGATCGGCAATGTACGGGCGTTCAGCGCGATCGCGCTCGGGCTCGCGACGCTCGGGATGCCGTACCTCGCCCATCTGTTGAGCTTCGGGCCCGAGACCACCGGCACCGGCTGGACGCTTGCGGTCACCGTGACCGTGGTGGTCGGGATGGGGGTCTACCTCCTCGCGTTCTTCGTACCACGCGAGAAGGTCATCACGACCGACCCGCTCTCGTTCCGGCAACTCTTCGCGGCGCTGTTCGCCAACAAGCCGCTGCTGTCGGTGCTCGCCGGCTCGGTGCTCGGCGCGGGCCGATACGTCGTGCAGGCCGGCGGTGCCGTGTTCGTCGTCATCGCCTACAACGACGAGACGGTGTTCACGATCGTTGGCGCGGGAATCATCGGCGGCATGGTGATCGCGTCGTTCACCACCCCGCTGCTGATGCGGCGCATCCCCGGGCGCACCCTCATCCTCTTAACGTGCTTCGCCGGCGCGGCTGTCTACGTCGCCATGTACTTCGTGGGGTTCGAGAACATCGTCGTGCTGACGTCGTTCATCTTCCTCACCGGGCTGCTGCTCGGCATCTTCCTGGTCTCCCAGACGACGATGATCGCGGATGCCGTCGACCGCGCCGAAGAGACCACCGGCGTGCGCAACGACGGCATCTCGTTCGCGACGCTGACCTTCGTGACGAAGGTGATGAGTGCGTTCTCGGTGCTGCTCTTCGGCATCTTCGTCGTGCTCGCCGGCTACGAGGAGGGCGTCGTCGTGACCCCGGCGATGCAGAACACGGTGTGGCTCGCGATCACCTTGGTGCCCGCCGTGTCGTGCCTGCTCTCCGCGATCCCGTTCTGGCGTTATCGGCTGGATGCTGCTCCGAGACGGGCAAGCTAGCCTCGAACGATGAGTACTCACGAGAAGGCCCTGGCACTAAAGGCGTTGCACGAAGCCCCCGAGATCCTGCGCGTCGTCAACGTCTGGGATGCGATCAGCGCGAAAATCATCGCCGACCTCCCCGGCACGACGGCGCTGGCGACCGCCGGGCACTCGATCGCCGCGAGCCGTGGGTACGCCGACGGGCAGATGCCGCTCGACATCGCGCTCGACGGAGCGCGCATCATCGCCGAGGCGGTCGACCTGCCGGTGTCGGCCGACCTCGACGACGGGTACGACGACCCGGCCGAGACGATCCGTCGGGCGATCGGCTTCGGCATCATCGGGGCGAACGTCGAAGACCGGATGCGACCGTTCGACGAAGCGGTGGCCCGCGTCGCGGCGATCACCGCCGCCGCCGAGAAGGAGGGTGTCGCCTTCCAGCTCAACGCCCGCACGGATGCCCTGACGCCACGCAGCGGCGAGATCCCGCTCGAGCAGAAGATCGCCGAAGCCATCGCGCGCGGTACGGCGTTCCTCGACAACGGTGCGGCTCTGGTGTTCGTGCCCGGCGGGCACCCGCGCGAGGTCGTCGAGCAGCTCGTCGCCGGCATCGGTCGCGGCAAGGTCTCGGTGATCGGGGTTCCCGGCGCGCTGCCCGCCGCGGAATACGAGGCTCTCGGGGTCGCGCGCATCTCGTACGGCCCGTTCACGCAGCGGGTGGCGTTGCGCGCCCTCCGCGATCTCGGAACCGACCTTTACGGTGACGGCGTCATTCCGGAAGACACCCCGCCGCTCAACTGAGCCCAGACTCAACTGAGCTCGCGGAGCGCGTCCGCCAGCCAACGAGCGTGCGTGTGCCACGGGTCGATGCCGGCCTCGAGCGCATCGATGTGCGCGGCGAGCCTCGGCGTCAACGCGAACCACTCCGACGTTCCGAGCCGGTCATCGGCGAACTCCACATGTCGCCGCTGCTCGAGGGTGCGGTCGCCGCGCTCGAATGCCAGCACCTCTTCGTGCAGCAAGGCCGCGAACCGCTGCCGAGGGTTGAACGTCGTGCCGATCTTCACCCGTTCGCCGAGGCGCACGTAGTAGACGACGTTGATGCGGGGCAGCGGCAAGCCGGGATCGATGTACTCGCCGACTCGCCACCCGCACACCGCGCAGACCCACCCCGTCGGGGTACGGATACCGGAGCGCGACCAGCAGACCCGACACGGCGACTCGAGCTCATTCACCGCTCCATCGTCGCCCCGGCCGCCGACGAAGCAAACCCCGCGACATCCGTCAAGGCCCTCGGCGCGTGCGTGCCCGCCGCGTAACGTCGACCACCTACCTCAGGAGGATCCTCACCATGTACGGAAAACTGCTCTTCGCCGCCGGCCTTGGCGCCGGCTACCTGTTCGGCACCAGTCGCGGACGCAAGGACTACGAGAAGCTCAAGCTGCGTGCCAGTGAACTGTGGCTCGACCCGCGCGTGCAGAAGGTCGCGAAGCAGGCGTCGGGGGCCGTCGAGAAGGCCGTCCCGTTGGGGGAGAAGGTCACAGAAGCCGTCGATGCCGCGACGAAGTCCGCTCGGGCGACCGTCGGCACGACAATAGCCCCCACAGCGTCCTGATCACGACGGGGCCTCGTCGCGATAGCTCGAGGTGACGACGATCGGCAGGTGATCCGACCCGCCGCGCGGGAGGGTCTCGATGCCGTGGATCGTCATCCCGGCCGAGGTGGCGAAGTCGAAGTGCCCGCGCACGACCTTGTAACGGGTGTAGGTCCGCGCGTCGCTGAGGGTGAGGTCGTAGCCGCCTTTGAGCATCCGCGTGCCGAGCCGCGCCTTGCCGAGCGGGTAGTTGTAGTCGCCGACCATGAGCGTCGGCAGCCCCGGTCCGAGGTCGCGCAACCGGTCGTGAGCCGACGCGATCTGGTGGCGACGCAGCGAGTTGAGCGCCGTGAGCGGAGAGGCATGGAACGACGCGACGAGCAGCTCGCGCTCTAGCTCGACATCCCGAAGCCGTGCAACGAGCAGTCGCTCATGCGCGGGTGACGCAATGCGGTCGTGCAGCCCCTTCTTGAGCGCGAACGCCTTCGTCTCCAGCGACTCGAAGCGGTCGCGGCGGTGGTAGATCGCCAGCCCCAGCCGATTGCGATGCGTCGAATCGGCGAGGTGCAGCGGGCCGAGTTCGGCGGGCAGCGCGGTGGTCAGTGCCTCCTGCAGGCAGAGGATGTCGAGGTCGTGCCGTTCGGTAAGGGCAACCAGCTCTCCCGCGGCCTTGTGCTTTTCGAGGTTGTAGCTGAGCGTGCGCACTTCTCAACGCTAAGTCAGTCGGCGTTGGTGCGGCGAACGAGCTCGTCGACGACCCCCGCCGGGATGCGATCGCCCGCCATCGCGATGACCCGCTCCAGCGAGAAGAACCCGACCGGCGCGAGCACCTTCTCGTCGACACCCGCCTCGGCGAGGGCATCCCGAATGAGCGGGCCACCGACCGGGTGCTTCAACCAGGTGCGCACCGAATCCCGCACCGTGAGTTCGCTCATCACAGCGACACCGCCGGAAGATCGAACCAGCGCAGCCGCTCGAGGTCGTCTCCGAGGTCGGCATCCGTCGCCTGCGGAATGGTGTCAGCATCCGGGAGCGACGCTAACAGCGCCCGCGCCTCCTCGAGGTACCCCGCCAACACCGACTCCGGTGCGGTGTCCTCGTGTCGCGGAAACGTCATCCGACCGTCGGCGTCGTAGCCCACGTCGGTGAGCCGCAGCGGCGGCTCGACCGGACCGTTCTCGTGACGCCACAGTCCGGTCTCGAGTGAGAACCGGTACTGCGGCACGAGCTTCCACCCCAAGTCGGCGACCAACTCGACCGCCTGCACGATGTAACGAAACACGGTGTCGCTGATGAAGTAATTGAAATTGACCCGCACCCAGCCGGGCTTGATGCCTTCGCAGCCACGGGCGATCTCGCGCTCGAACTCGTGCGAAGTCTCGATGTCGATGCCGAGCAGCCGGTGTCCGTAGGGGCCGGCGCAGGAGCATCCACCCCTCGATTGGATGCCGAACAGGTCGTTGAGGATGGCGACGACCGCGTTGTGGTGCAAGTACTTGCCGCCGTGGCGTTTCACGACGAACGAGATGATCGACAGCCGCTCGGCGTCGGAGTTGCCGAGCACCTGGATGTTGGGGTGCTGCTTCCACGACTCCATCGCGCGGCTCAGGAACGCGTCTTCGACCGCGCGGATCGTGTCGACGCCAACGGCATCCTTAAGCCCGAACACCAGGCCGGCGCGGATCGACTCGATGATCGCCGGCGTTCCGCCCTCCTCCCGGTGGGCGGGGTCAGCGAGGTAGCGGTGCTCGAGCTGGTTCACGTAGGCGACGGTGCCGCCACCCACGACGTCGGGAACCGAGTTGGTGAGAATGCGCCGATGCGCGATCAGCACCCCCGGGGTGCCCGGCCCGCCGATGAACTTGTGCGGCGACAGGAACACAGCGTCGAAGTCACCCGCAGTGACGTCGATGTCGACGTAGGGGGCGGCTGCTGCGAAATCCCAGAATGCGAGGGCGCTGTGCTCGTGCAGGGTGCGGGTGACGAGGGTCGTGTCGGTGATGATGCCGGTCACGTTGCTCGCCGCGCTGAACGACCCGATCTTGAGCGGGCGTTCTTTGTATGCCTCGAGTGCTTCTTCAAGCGCCAGGATGTCGACGTGCCCGTCGGCATCCTCAGGGATCGTCACGACGTCGGCGATGCTCTCCCGCCAGGGAAGCTCGTTGCTGTGGTGCTCGAACGGTCCGATGAAGACGACCGGACGCTCCTCCTTCGGGATGGTCGCGCTGAGCCGGTATGTGCGGTCGAGGTCGGCCGGGATGCGCAGCCCCAGGATGCCGACCAGCTTGTCGATGGCGGCCGTTGATCCGCTGCCGGTGAAGATCACCACGGTGTCGGCGGTGCCGTGAACGGACGCGCGGATGGCGGCGCGAGCATCCTCCCGCAGTCGGGTCGTCTGCAGCCCGGTGCCGGAGGATTCGGTGTGGGTGTTCGCGTAGCGCGGCAGCACTTCGTCGCGGATGAAGTCCTCGATGAACGTCAGTGACCGGCCGCTTGCCGTGTAGTCCGCGTACGTCACGCGGCGGGGACCGAACGGGCCGGGCATCACCTGGTCGTCGCCGATCACCGACTCCCGGATGCGGTCGAGCAGGGTCATGCCCCATTATCGCGCCGGAGGTGGGGGCTCAGACCGAAACCCGGCGACCTGTCTCGTGCGAGGTGATCGCGGCGTGCGCGAGTTCGAGCGCGCGGCGCCCGGCGGAGGCATGCACCGGGGGCTGCTCCCCCGCGCGCAGGGCTGAAAGAACCGCATCTACGTGTCGGTCGAATGTGCCGTGAAAGTCGCGGGCCTCGTCGTTGAAATACCCGGCACGCCACACCTGGGCGGTTTCGTCGCCCGCGCGCTGGATGCTCAGCTCCCGCACGGTGTCGTGAATCATCAGACGACCTTCCGTGCCGTTGATCTCGACGAGCTGGGAGTCGAGATACGCGTAGGACGAGTCGTAGCTGCCGAGCATCGTGCCGACAGCCCGATTCTGAAACTCGAGCGCGAGAGCGACGGTGCTCCAGTCGCCGTAGGTCGCATCCGTCATCTGCGCCGCGACCGACGAGATCGGGCCGACCAGATACTCGAGCAGGTCGAACCCGTGACACTGGGTCTCGATCAGGTTCGCGTGCCGCGAGGTGCCGTGATTCGCTTCGCCGCCGAACCGCCAGGTGGCGAACACCGGCGTGCCGATGACGCCGTCCGCGATCGCGGCGTGGGCGCGCGCCACCGGCTCGGCGTAGCGATGGTTGAAGTTGATCGCGAAGAACAGGCCCCGCTTCGCGGCTTCGACGAGCAGCGTGTCGGCCTCCTGGAGGTCGAAGACCAGCGGCTTCTCGACGAGCAGCGGCACTCCGGCTTTCACGAGTCGCAGCGTCACCTCGAAGTGCTGCTCGTTGGGCAGGCAGACGGTGACGAGATCGGGCCGGGCCTGCTCGAGCATGACGTCGAGATCGGTGAAGCCTTGAGTGCCGTAGGCGGCCGCACGTGTCGCGGTGCGCTCGGGGTCGCGTCCGAGTACACCGACCAACTCGGTGTCGGGGCGGCGGGAGAAGATCCGCGCGTGCTGTTCGCCCCATCCCCCGGCTCCGACGACAGCGACGCGCATGACGCCGATCCTAAGCGGCGAGGTGGAACGTGTTCGCAAATTTCGCGCTCGGGTCGAGTTCGCCGGAGATGAAGTCGTCGCCGATCACCAACTCGCGGATGCGGTCGAGGAGGGTCATGCCTCACTATCCCGATCTCGCACGCTGTACCCCAGTATCAACGAGTTCGAGCAGCCGAGATCCGGGCAGATAGGTGAGCCACGGTGTCTTGCGCAGCAGGCCCTGTGCACACAGGTTTCCCACCAGGCGGTGGGTCGTGCTCAAGGGCAGATCGGCCCGTTCGGCGAGGTCAGACAGGGAAGGCTGATCGCCTTCGAGCGTCGCCTGCATGATCGCCACCTGGCGACCGATCACTGATCCGCGGGCCACGCTGGGCTCCTCACCTCCTGGAGCGAATCCGGTGGCGGAGGGTCCTCCGCCACCGGATCGCGTCAGTCGTTCTTGCGGTACTCGTTGCGTGCGTTCCCGTCGATCGGCGCCGGGTTGACCGTGGCGCGAATCGTGACGGGAACGTGGTCCTCGACCTGAACCTTCGAGGAGGGGGTCGGTTCGCCCCAGGTCACCACGACCTCGGTGCCGGGCTCGGCGACCGACGCATCGACGGTCGCGATCGAGAGCATCGAGCGGAAGTTCGCCGAGTAGCCCGTGTGGAGCGACAGCCCCGCGAACTCACCCGCCGTCGACTCGACCTTGTCGTAGTGATAGGTCGCGTAGTGGGCGATCGGCAGGTTGATGAACTTCGCGCCGACCCCCGGGTGGAACATCGAGCCGAACGCCTTCTCGGTGTCGTCGCCGTTCCAGACGAGCGTCACCTTGCGGCGCTGAGTCGCGCGCCCGTCGGTCACCTGCTTCGCGAGCGCGTCGCGACCGATGAAGTCGTGGTCGAACTTCGTGATGCGGCCGTAGCCGGCGTCGAAGGGCGAGAGAAAGTAGTCCTCGATGTTCGGGGAGTAGAAGCTGCCGCCGAGCGAGACGCGGGCATCCACGTCGCCTGCCGCCAGCCACTTGCGGAAGCCCGCGGTGCTCTCCCCCGCGTAGAAGGCGGGAAGAGGCCGCGGCATCCAGCCGGACTCGAGCGAGTTGGTCAGGTAGGCCCGACCGCCCACTTCGACGAGTCCGTGCTTCTTGCCCGCTTCGAGCAATGCGCCATAGACCGCCTCGCGATCCGCCCAGGGTCCGACGAACTCGAAGCCCGGTTCGCCCGCCATGCCGTGCCGCAGAGCGCGCACCATCTTGCCGGCGATCGTGAAGCGCTCACCGTGGAAGAACTTCACAGTCGGCGGCTCTTCGCCGAGCGCGTCGCGGATGACATCCATCGCGCCGGGGCCCTGCACCTCATAGCGGTACGAGACCGGGTCGCCCCCACCGACGCGCGCGTAGGACGGGTTGTCGCGCGAGATCTCGACGTCGTAGCCGCCGGTCTCGGCGTGGAACTGCAGCCAACTGATGGTCGGGGGGATCCCGACGGCCTGGAACTCGTCCTCTTCGTAGCGGAAGAGGATGTTGTCGCCGATGAGCTGTCCCTCGGCATTCGCCGCGACGTACTGCTTGGCACTGTTGACGGGGAAGTATTCGACGCTGTTGACGGCGGTGTCGCGGATCAGCTTGAGCGCGTCCGGGCCCTTGATGTTGAGGTCGGCCATGTGGTGCGACTGATCGAACAACACCGCACCACGACGCCACGCGAGTTGCTCGTCGCGCCAGTTGCTGAACTCCGGCGTGACCGGGGTGCTGACGATGGGCGGGCTCTGCGACTCCCACAACAACGTGTGCGGGCTGCCGGCCTCGGCAATCGCCTCTTCGAGATTGTTGGCCATGTTCTCTCCTTTGTGAATGGCGGGCAGCGGTGGCCCGTCATCAGTCTCGACATCACGTGCTCCCATGTAAAACGTGTTTAGATAGGCTCACACCACAAAGGAACTTGAATGACATCGGTCCCGTTCACGCTTCGGCAACTCGAATACTTCGACGCCGTCGCGAGCGAGGGCTCGCTCACCGCGGCGGCCGAGCGGTGCCACGTGAGCGCGGCCGCACTCGCGCTCGCCCTCACCGAACTGGAACGCCACCTCTCGCTGCAGCTGTTCGTGCGACGGAAGGGAAAGGGCATGACCCTCGCCCCCGCCGGGGCTCGGCTTCTGACGCACGCACGGCAGCTGCTCGCGAGTGCCGAGACCCTCGCCGACGAGGCGTCGGAGAACGCGACGGCCCTCACCGGCCGATTCGCGATCGGGTGCTTCTCGACGCTCGCGCCGTTCTTCCTTCCCGGCGTGATGGACGGATTCCGCCGCGATCATCCCGATCTCGAGCTCGAGTTCATCGCCGAGGCGACGGCGCCCGAACTGCACGAATTGCTGCTGCAGGGCCGCATCGACGCGGCCCTGATGTACGGCGTCGACGTCTAGATCGGCTCTCGTTCGACCCCCTCCACGAGTACCGGCCGTATGTGATCGTCGCGGACGCACACCCGCTCGCCGGGCGCGGCACCGTGAAGCTGCGAGACCTCGTCGGTGAGCCGCTCATCCAGCTCGACCTGCAGCCCAGCCGCGAGAACACCGAGTACCTCTTCGCATCGCTCGGACTCGAGCCCGACATCCGGCACACGACTACCAACTACGAGCTCGCCCGCTGCCTGGTCGGCCGTGGGCTCGGCTACTCGGTGCTCATCCAGCGTCCGGCGTCACACCTGACCTATGACGGGCATTCGGTCGCCGTGCTCGAGCTCTCCGACGACCTGCCCACCGCCACCGTCGGGTTGGCTCGCCCGCAGGGCTCACCGCGCACCGCCAAGTACTCGACGCTGCACGCCTTCCTCGTCGCCCATGAGGCGCCCGAGGCTTCCGCCTCGATCAGAAGATGATCGTGTGGTTCCCGTGCCGGATCACCCGGTCCTGCGCGTGCCACAGAACGGCGCGGCTCAGTACCGCGCGCTCCACGTCGGCGCCGCGGCGCTGCAGATCGGCAGCGCTATCGGCGTGCGTGACCCGAACCACGTCCTGCTCGATGATCGGGCCTTCGTCGAGGTCTTCCGTGACGTAGTGGCTCGTCGCGCCGATCAGCTTCACGCCGCGCTCCTTCGCCTTGCGATACGGCGCCGCGCCGATGAATGCGGGCAGGAAGGAGTGATGGATGTTGATGACCGGCACCCCGACCCCGCTCAGGAAGTCGCTCGACAGGATCTGCATGTACCGCGCCAGCACCACGAAGTCGGCGTTGCCGGCGAGAGCCTCGACGATCCTGGCTTCGGCCTCCGACTTGTCGGGCCCTTGCGACGGGATGTGGAGGAAGGGCACGCCGAACGACCGGACGTCTTCCGCCAGATTGGTGTGGTTGCTGATGACCATCGGGATGCTGACGGGCAGTTCGCCGCGACGGTGACGCCACAGCAGATCGAGCAGGCAGTGGTCGCTCTGCGACGCGAGAATCGCCATCCGCTTCGGCGTGCTCTGGTCGGTCAGCCGCCACTCCTGGTTCAACGGACCGAGGGTCTCGGCGAGGTCGGCCTCGATCGCCGGAACCGCCACGCGCAAGTCGTGCCGGTGAAACACCACGCGCTGGAAGAATTCGCCGCCTTCCGGATCGTCAGAGTACTGGTCGAGGGTGACGATGTTGCCCCCGTGGCGGGCGATGAGAGCGGAAACGGCCGCGACGATCCCCGGCCGGTCGGGGCCGTGGATGACGAGACACGCTTGGTCGGCGCCTCCCGCCGGTCCCGTCGTCACGGGCGGGGCGGGGGCGGTCAGCGCTGTCACGACCGCGCCGCCACGTAGCCGCGCGCCCACTCCGCCGTCGCCAGGAGCCCGCCGAAGGTGTAGAAGTGCAGTCCGACGGCGCCGGCCGACGCATCCTGCTCCAGGCGAGAGGCGAGGTCGGTCACGAAGCGATCGGGGCCAGCCGTACCCATCAGGTTGGTGAGCGAGAAGCCGTACTTCTTGACGATCATCGCGTTAGCACCGACACCGAACCGGCTCGCGAACGCGAGCAGTCGCTTGATCCCGGCCGGACCGGGAGTTCCGACGCGAATCTCGGTGTCGATGCCGCGGGCACGCACCCCCGAGATCCACGCGGTGACCGGGTCGGTGTCGAAGGCGAACTGGGTGAGGATGACGGCATCCAGACCTTGCTCTGTGAGCGACGTCGACTTGTGCTCGAGGTGACGCCAGAGCACGTCACGTGCGATGTCGGGGTGGCCCTCCGGGTACCCGGCTATCGACACCTCCCGAACACCGAACTTCTGCAACAGGCCCGTCTGAATCACCGACAGGGAGTCCGGGTAGGGGCCGAGCGGTTCGGCAGGGTCGCCTCCGACGGCGAAGATGTGCTCCACCGCGTCGATCTCCTGAAGCTGCGCGAGGAACTCCTCGAGCTGACCCTGCGACTCCAGCCGTCGAGCCGAGATGTGCGGCACAGGAACGAATCCCATGTCTTTCACCGCTTTCGCCGCGGCGACCCGCATCCCGAGGTCTTCGTTCCCGAGGAAGGTGACGTTGATCTTGGTGCCGGCCGGAATGACCTCTCGTGCAGCTTCCAGCCCCAGGATGTCCTTCCCCGTCATCTCGAGCGAGAAGCCGTCGATCAGGCGGAGCGACGCCGGGTCATTCGCCACGAGGTTCCTCTGTGCCATGTCGCTGCTCCTCAGATTTCCACGAGGTAGCTGGTGAAGCCGCCCTCGCCGCTGGTCACGCCGTTGATGGCTTCGTTGATCTGCTCGAACGGCCACGCCTTCGGCTGGAGCACCGACATGTCGATCACGCCGTAGCGGATCATGTCGACGAGCTCCATGCTCTCGGCAGTCGTGAACCAGGCCGAACCGATCAGCTCGCGCGCCTCATCCATCAGCCATTTGACGTCGACCCCGAGTTCACCGGCGGTGCCGCCGATGTCGACGATTCGCCCGCCACGGGCGACCCCCAGCATCGCGTCCTTGAAGTCATCGAGCGAGGCGACCGCTCCGAGCGCGTCGATCATGAGGTCGGCCCCGAGCCCGCCGGTGCGCGAACGCACCCACTCCGCGGTGCTGCCCTCGACGTTGGAGAAGATCTCGATCCGAGCCGGCGCGATCGCACGCAGTCGCTCGAGCAGCGGAATCCCGCGGGCCACCGCGAAGATGCGCGAGACCCCGAGAGCCAGGGCTACCAGGGTGACCCCGACGCCCAGTGTTCCGGACGCGCCATTCACGATCAGCGTCTTGCCGGCGAGCGGTCCGCATTTCTTGACCGCCGAGAACGCCGTACCGAGGTAGCCCAAGCGGGTTGCCTGGCGAAAGTCGAGGTTGTCCGAGAGCTTCACGATGGCGCTCTGCGGAGCCTTCATGTACTCGCAGAATCCGCCGTACGGGTACTTGTCGTACATCTCGAGGCTGTTCTGGTTGAAGCCGAAATAGCCGGCGAAGGTCCAGTAGTCGCAGGTCTGCGGTCGGCCCGATGCGCAGGGGTGGCAAGCGCCACACGATCGTGAGGGGTTGACGTACACCCGATCGCCCGGCGCGAGGTTGATGACCTGCTCCCCGACCTCGTGCACGATCCCGACGGGGTCGAGCCCGAAGATCGCCGGCCGTGGCGGCAGCGGCTCGTGGGGGTACCAGGTCTCCCAGTTCGCCAGCACATTGCCGAGGTTGGGCACCATGCCGCACGCCTTGACTTCGACGATCACGTCGGTGCCCGTGGCGCGTGGTCGGTCGACCTCTTCGATGACCATCGGTTCGCCGACGCGATGCAGCCGAGCCGCCCGCATCGACAGGCGCTCCGGCCCCCCGGTCTCGTGGATTCCCTCCGCGGGAAGTGTCGTGGTCACTTTCGGTCCTCCTTTGTGGGGTGATCTGTTGCCGGTGCGGAGCGCGGGGCGACCCCGACAAGCACGAAACACATGGTCGCCGGGCGGTCGCCGGGGTTGCGCCACGCGTGCCGGGTGCCGCATTGCACGACGACGTCGCCCGCCCGCAGGTGCTTGGTCTCTTCGTCGAGCTCAAGCCAAATCTCGCCGTCGAGCACAATGTCGTAGTCGATGCTGTCGGTCTGATGCTTGCCGGGGTTGTCGAGCTCGAACCGCTCGGCGAAGTCGGGAGCGAAGTCGTATTGCTCGAGGCCGGCTTCTTCCGGGTCGAAGTCTGGGGAGCCGAAGACACTGTCCGGCGGGAAGGTGACGATCAGAAGGGTCGTCTCACCCGGCGCGGGAACCAGCCGTCCATAGCGCGGGGCCGTCTCCTCGTCGTGGGCGGGATACGTCGCCGAGGCCGCGGTGGCGTAGAGGACCGAGGTCATCATGCCCGGGATCGAGTCGTAGACATGGGCATTGGGCGTCGGTCCGTCGCTCACGAAAACCGATCTGCCATCGCGCACGCCCGTGACGACGCGGCGGGGTACGCGGGGCCGTTCACTGCTGCTCATAGCTCAGTCCCTTCCGTTCGAGCCCGCTTCGAAGTGCGGGAGTGATATCAAGGCTCAGCTGCCCCGACGCATAGAGGGAGCGCTTCTGCGCCTCATCGGCGACCCGCGCCCGGGCAGCCGCGAGGACCACCTCGGCGTCGGCTCGCGGCACAACGCACACTCCGTCGTCGTCCGCGATGAGCACGTCACCCGGAGAGATCCACCGGTCACCGCAGACGATCGGCACCTGCACGTCGGCGAGGGTTTCCTTCACGGTGCCTTGCGCGCTGACGGTCTTGCTCCAGACGGGAAAGCCCAGCTCGCGAAGGTCCTTGGTGTCGCGAACGCCCGCGTCGATCACCAGCCCGCGGATGCCGAGGGCGAGTGCCGACGTCGCGAGGAGGTCACCGAAGTAGCCGTCGTCGCAGGGCGAGGTCGGCGACACGATGAGGATGTCCCCCGGTCGGGCCTGTTCGAGTGCGACGTGAATCATCCAGTTGTCACCGGGAGGCACCTCGCAGGTGAGTGCCGTGCCCGAGATCGCCACGCCCGTCTGGCGCGGCTGGAGTCGGGGACTGAGCAGCCCGGTGCGCCCTTGGGCTTCGTGGACCGTCGCAACGCCGAGCTCGGCAAAGGCTGCCGCCAGAGCGTCACCGGTGCGCTCGATTCCGGTCACCACGCGCGCCATCTGTCTCACGCCCCCTCGAGGAACGAGGCATCGACGACGCCGGCCGCCGCGGCTCGCTGTCGATCGGGCATCAGCCCGGTCTGCACCATGACATCGGCGGTGGCTGCAAGGGCCGCAACCGATACCCGCGCACCGACGGGCCACATGCCGAGGTCGCGGGTGTACGCCAGGCCACGTGCGGCGAGGTCGGGTGCCTCGGGCGTCGTGATCCGCTCGTAAACGGGCAGGGTGACGGCGTCGTTGGCCGGGTCGTTGACGAAGGCATGTGCGCGCGCGATGACGGCGAGAAGCCGTCGAACGACATCGCGATTCTCGACCAACCACGGGGCGCTTCCGACGATCGCCGCGAAGATGATCTCGGGAATGGCATCAGCGACCTCGCCGATCAGGCCGTACCCCTCTCGCTCCGCGAGGAAGCTCCACGGCGCGGGTTGTGGAGCGGCGTCGACCTCGTCGTTCTGCAGTGCCGCCCAGCGTGCGGTGTGAACGCCGGCGAGCACGAAGCCGAAGTCCCCCGGATAGTGCAGGCCGGCCTGCGCGAGCATGATCTTGATGTAGATCGCGGTTCCCTCGGTGAGCGACGAGGTGCCGATGCGCTTGCCGCGTAGGGCGCCGAGATCCGGGATGCCCGGGCGTGCCACGACCGACATCGGAAGACGTTCGGAGTTCGAGGCGATGATGCGCAGCGGGCCGCCGGCGATGTAGTTCGCGACGGCACCTTCCGGCGGGGTGATGGCGAGATCGACGGAGCCATCGAGAACCGCAGCCGTGGTCTTGTCGACCGATCCGAGGCGGATGTACTCGATCTTCAGCCCGACCTCGGCGAAGAATCCCTGCTCGTCGGCGACGTAGACCGGCAGCCAGTTGAAGCCCTGGGCGGCGCCAGCGAGGCGCAGCGTTGTTAGTTCGGCATTCATCGTGGGTTCCTTCGGGATATCGAGGGACGGGTGGGAGGGCATCAGCGGCCCTGACGGGTGAGCAGGGCGTCGAGACGCGGGTACACTCGGCGGGCATTGCCCCCCAGCACGGCGGCGCGCGACGCGGGATCCAGCTCGAGTGCATCGATGTAGCGCAGGGTGTCGTCGAAGGCGTGGCCGGTCTGTGGATCGTCGACTTTCACCGCGCCGAGGAGTTCGGATCCGAAGAGGATATTCTCGGTGCCGATGACCTCAACGAGCAGCTCGATGCCGGCCTGGTGGTAAACGCAGGTGTCGAAGAACACGTTCCGTAGGAGGTCTTCGAGGCGCCGCTCTCGGACGATCGCGAGGCCGCGGAATCTGCCCCAGTGATAGGGCACTGCGCCGCCGCCGTGCGGGATGATCACGCGCACACCGGGATGCCGCTCGAAGACGTCGCCCTCGAGCAGTTGCATGAAGGCGATGGTGTCGGCCGCGAGGTAGTGGGCTCCCGTCGTGTGCACGGAGGGGGCGCAGGACGCGGAGGCGTGGATCATCACCGGCACGTCGAGCCGCTCGAGTGCTGCCCACAGCGGGTCCCACCAGGGGTCGGCTAGCGACGGGGAAGTCCAGCGTCCGCCGGAGGGGTCGGGATTGAGGTTGCAGCCGACGAAGCCCGCCTCCACGCACCGCTCAAGCTCATCGAGTACCGGGCCGAGGTCGCCGTCCACGGTCTGGGGCAACTGGCACACCGGTGCGAAGTTCTCGGGGTACATTTCGCAGATCCGCAGGATCGTGTCGTTCGAGAGGTGCGCCCACTCGGAGGCGGTCTGTTGTCCGGGTACGTGGTGGCCCATTCCTGAAGCCCGCGGCGACAGGATCGTCAGATCGGTGCCCCGTTCCTGCTGCAACCGCAGCTGGTTAATGCCGACGATTTCGACTAGCTCGTCGTCAGAGATGCCTGGATAGGCGCCGGGGGAGGTCCCCCGTCCTTCGGCGTACGCCACCTGGGCGCGTCGGAACTCGTGGAACGCGGCAGGTTCGGCCGTGAAGTGCCCGTGGCAATCGATCACCAAGTCGGTTCGCGTGTTTTCCACCTCCGACACATCTCCTCCGTTGCAGACATATCCGGCTGCCCGCACCGACAGCCATGAGCTTCATCGCCCCGGGCGGCGACCGAGTGAGACGGTCGGCATCCCGATTGGTTTTTAGATACTCAACAGTATCTCTAAATGGCAAGCGTCGTCAACTCGCCTTCACGAGCCGCGTCGGGGCTCGGCGAAACGGAGGGCTCGACTAGGCGGAGGGTTGGCGGTCGTGCGCCGCGACGATCACGGTGAGGATCTGCCGCACCATCTGACCCGAGCTGTTCGCCTCGAGGAAAACGGATATGCCGCCGTAGGTCAGGTCGAGAATCATGCCACCGAGATCGACCGGGTCGATCGGACGTGAGCCGTCAGGGAAGAGGCGACTCATCAGCAGGTTCCCGACGTCGCGCCATTGATCGATGAAGGGCTGCCGCTGTCGATCGGAAAGCGACCCGTCCCGCCGCGCCCTACGCAGGAACTCGATCGCGATGATCCCCCACTTGAGTTCGGCGGCCCGTCCATCGCTCCACCGCGCCACGGCATCGATGATTTCGTCGGTTTTCTCGAGACCTTCGAGCGCCGCGGTGAGGTCGATGACATCCCGACCCGCGTGACTCTCCAGAAGGCGATTGAGCACGTCCTCTTTCGAGGAGAAGTTCGAGTAGAACGCTCCCTTGGAGTACCCCGCCGCGTCGGCGATCCTGTCGACTGACGCGCCGTCGTAGCCATCCCGGGCCACAACGTCGCCGGCGGCTTGAAGGATGCGTTCACGGGTAATCGCCTGGCTCTCGTCTCGTGTCAGCCGCGCCATCTTTGTTCTCCTCGTTTCCCCCTCGAGCGGTTCGCCACTCGGGTCGGGTCATCTCAACGACGCCCTGTGTTGGTCTTTGGTCAGATTATTCCGTCGCTCGGCGTTTCGGCATCGGGTGCCCCTCGGTACGCGGACGGCCAGATGCCGTGCCGCCCCGGAGAGAGCACGCCGTTCGGATCGATCGCGTCTTTGATCCGTTCGACGAAGCGGCGGTAGGCATGGTCGTTGAACGAGTGCTGCTCAGCCGCGAGATCCATGAATTCCAGATGGGGGCGTCCGTCGCCGTACCCGAGGCGACCCAGCGCAAGGACAATGCGCCTCCCCAGCTCGAATGCCGCGCGCGCCACCGCCTCATCCGTCTTGTCGTATCGAATGCCTGCGATGACGACCGCTGAACGCTCGCCGGTCACCATGATCCCCGTCCCGAAGTTCATGCGCGCCGCAGCGAACTGTCGGCGCAGCTCCTCAACGACGATCCGCACCTCCGAGCCGCGGAGCGGAACGACCGGTGACACGTCGACGTGCGCGATGTTGGGGGGTGTGCTCTCGAGGGCTTTCAGCGTCGGGATGCCAATGCCGATCTGCGCCGCGGAGCCGGTGAGGCCGTCGTACTCGGACGCCTCGTATACGCGCGGTACTTCGAAGCGACCGCTGGGAATGGCGAGCCAGGCGGCCTCGATCTGCCGCAGCTTGTAGGCCACCAGCTCCGTGTCGCCCCATGCCGCCGTGCGAACCGCCCACGCGCCCATGCCGGTCTCGGCACCGATCCGTTTCAGCTCGTCAGGTGTGAACGGGGCGGGACCGGGGGGAACGGGATTGTCGCGGATCATGTGGGCGGCTCGCAACGTCGAGTACACCGCCGGCACGCCTTCGAGGTGCCCGGCGAGTCGTAGCTCCCTGATCGTGTCGATCGCGGCCTCGAGGTCGCCGTCGTCGTCGACGACCAGGGTCACCGGGGCGTACGCCGGCGGCCGCCGTTTGAGCCAAACCCCCATGCGGGTGACGATTCCGAGATTCGACTGCACGAAGAGCGGGTCGAGCGACGGCCCGAGGCTGCGCTTGTAGGTGTGCCATGAGGTGCTCCCCGGAATCGCGCCCTGCCCGGTTCGCAGCAGCTCGCCGTCGGGAAGTACGACTTCGAACCCGGTCGGCATCATGTAGTCCGCGCCGTAGTGCTGGTACGTGTGGCCGTTGTCCATCGAGTTGCCGATGATGGAGCCCCACCCGAGGTCGGGGCACGGCGTCAGCAGGTCGAGGCCCCGGGCCGCCACTTCGTCGTGCAGGTCCTGCCAGGTGACGCCCGGCTCGACGACCGCGTAGGCGAGCTCTTCGTCGATCTCGAGCACCCTGTTCATTCGCTGGAACCCGAGCTGAATCGAGCCGCGGACTCGCGGCGAGGGTCCACCGTGACCAAGGTTGCGGCCCTGGCTGTGTGGCCAGAGGGGCACGCCGTGGAGGTTGACGATCCGGACGATCGCCTGCACCTCTTCGGTGGTGGCGGGCTGAACGACTGCTGAGGCTGCGTAGGTCTCGTCGCCGGGGATCCAGTAGGCGTCCTTGAACTCGTCGACTTTCACGCGTTCGACGTACACCGCGTGGGCGCCGACGGCATCCCGTAGCTCGCTCACCAACTCGGCCGAGATCGTGGGCACCAGTCGCCCCACGTCGTCTACGCTGACCGACATTTCTCCTCCTTTGCAGTCACATCTTGAAGCCGGTGCAGGAAGCAAAGCTTGACCTCGACTCCCCCGTCGGCAGTAAGTGACATACCACTCAGTATTTCGATATTAGGGCGTGTGCCACCCCGCCTCCATCGATGGGAGTGGGGAACCACCGACGCATTACACACGATCACGGAGGCGCGACTCGCGACCGTAGAGTCCGACGGCGGCGAAGATGACGACACCGGTGAGGATCTGCTGAACGGAGAGGGGCAGCCCAAAGCTGATCAGCAGAGTGCTCAGGAGGGTGATGATGAGAGCCCCGATGACCGTCCGCGTATAGCTGCCCTGTCCGCCGATGAGCGACGTACCTCCGACGAGGACGGCGGCGAGGCTGGTGAAGAGGTAAGGGTCTCCAAGTCCTGGCTGACCGCTGCCCCCAAACCCGAGCAGGATGACGCCCAGGACAGCTGACGAGATCGCGCTCACCATGAAGGTGAGTACCCAGATGCGCCTCACCCGCACGAGACCGAGTCGCGCAGCCACCGGGCTGGAGCCTGCGGCGCGCAGCCGTGCGCCAGCTGCGGTGAACTGGAGGAAGTACCCCATCGACAGGGCGAGCACGGCCCAGAGGACGATGACCGGTGGCACAGGGATCGGCCCGACGGTGCCGATCGGTGAGGCGAACTGCGACAGCCAGTCCGGAACGCCGCCGTTCACGTTTCCACCTCCCGTGGCCACCAGCGAGAAGCCCAGAAGGATGGCGCCGGTGGCGAGAGTGACGATCAGCGGCGGAAGCGTGAATCGTTGCGAGAGATATCCGTTGAGCGCCCCGAGCAGGCCGGAAACGGCGACGATCGCCGCGAACGCGAGCCATATCGGCCAGCCCTCGCCCGACCACAGCGCTACGAACAAGTTCGCCGCCCCGATCACCGACGGAACGGAGAGGTCGATCCCGCCGATCATGATCACGAGGGTCTGGCCCGCGGCCGCGATGCCGAGGAAGGATGCGAGGATCAGGATCGAGTAGATGCTCGACCTCGAACTCAGTCCATCGATCACCGAAACGGCTATCACCCACGCAGCCACGAGGACGACGAGCTGCAGGTAGGGCCCGCCGCGGAGCCGTCGGCTCGCTCGGGTGACGAGGGTCTCTTGAGGGGGGGAAGCCGATTCAGACACGAGTCGCGCCCTTCTTCGTCGTAGACGAACCGATCGAGTTGACCAGAAGCGCGACCAGAAGCGCTGAGCCATACGCGACGTTGATCCAGGTTGAGGGGACGAGGAGAGTGGTCAGGAGCACCGACAGAAAGTAGATCGCTGCGGCCCCGAATAAAGGACCCAGGATGCCGCCGGAACCACCCGTCAGCTTGACTCCGCCAATCGCGACGGCGGCAAGTGCGACCAAAATGTAGGTCTGGCTGATGTTCGCGTCCGCCGTCCGCACGAGCCCGGTGAGGGCGATCCCGGCACACGCGGCGAGCAGGCCCCCGAGCGCGTAGGCCAACACTCGGGTCAAGCCCACACGTACACCGCTTGTGAACGCGGCGACCTCGTTGTCGCCGACCGACAAGAGGTTTCTGATGTACGTCGTGCGCCGCAGCACGAGCCAGAACAAGATCGGGACGGCCAGGGAGAACAAGGCCCCCGGCACTCCCCAGATCGTTCCGGCTAGCGCCTCGGACCAGTTACCAGCCGGCGCCGTGACCGGCGTGGGCACAATGAGCAGAGTCGCCCCGCTCAACACGAAATAGCTGCACAGCGTGGCGATCACCGCCGGGAACCGCAGGACGGTGACCGCAACACCGTTCAAGGCGCCCACGAGGAGCCCGATCGTCAGCAGGATCGGTATCGCGAACCAGGGGTCGCCAAGCGGACCCCCGAGCAGCCGGGTGACCATCACGGCGTTGACGAACCCCATGAGCGGGGCCACCGACAGATCGATCCCGCTGTTGCCGCTCAGAATCGACGGCATGCTCGCCAATCCGAGCAGGGCGAACGGGGCGAATGCTGCGAGAGTCGACG
>NZ_JANMSQ010000209.1:0-17017 GCF_031389465.1 Pseudolysinimonas sp. | reverse complement strand
CCCAGGCGGGCGGGCTCGGCCAGCTCGGTGTGATTCCACCACGCCGCCGGCGGCCGCAGGTCGAGCGCCGTGAGCACCCGAGCCGCGACGCGGTGGTGCCCGCGTGAGTTGAGGTGGAGGCGGTCGGCAGCCCAGAAGGCGGGCGTGGCGAGGTCGCGATCCGGCCAGTTGAGGGCGCGGATGACGTCATCCCTCCCCTCCAGCCGGGCGGCGACAATGCGCGTCAGCTGATCGCCGCGACGCTGCACGAGCGCGCCGAGCGGCAACTGGCGTGACGGGTTGCCGCCGCTCAACAGGATGAACGTGACGCCCTCCTCGTCGCAGCGTTTCAGCACCTGCCCGAAGGCATCCGCGATGCGGGCGAGCGGCGTGCGGGGCCGCAGCATGTCGTTACCCCCGCCGTTGAACGACAGGTGGGTTGGCTTCAGGGCGAGCGCGGGCTCGAGCTGCTCGTGGATGATCGGCCACGCGAGTTTGCCGCGGATCGCGAGGTTGGCGTACTCGATCGAGCTGCTCGTGGCATCCGCCCAGCCCTGCGCAACGAGGTCGGCCCAGCCGCGCACGACGCCCGGCGCCGGTTCGTCGCCGACGCCCTCGGTGAAGGAGTCGCCGATCGCGACGTACCGCACAGAGCCCACCCGACGACCCTAAGCCTGTGCGGTTGTGGTCATCGTGAAGGCGATGCCGCCCTCGACGTCTTCGCGTGCGAGCGCGACCCGCACGGCGGCGAGCTCGCCAATCGACGTGAGATGGGTTCCGCCGCACGGGATGACGGCCTCTCCGCCGGGCAACTCGCACACCCAGCGGCGGCGGTCACCGAGGCCGTCACCGTCGCGGTCGATGCGGATGCCGGCGCGCGTCGCGACCCACTCGGCGAGTCGGGCGTTCGTGGCGTCCGCTAGCGCGTCGAGGTTGTCGAGCGCCGTGGTGTCGAACCCTTTGCGGCGCAGCGACTTGCCGACGCGGTAGACGTCGGTCGAGCCGTGTTCGTGGATGCGCGACGACGCGCAGGCGAGAGCGTCGAATCCGGGAGCGCCGAGAGTGTCGAGCGGGACCTCTTTGGTCCATGCACCGTCGAGCGCGGCGTCGAGCGCGAGCGACGCGAGGTGGCAGGCGGTGTGCCCCGCAGAGAGCGCCTGCCGGTAACCCTCGTCGACGGTCACCTCGACCTCGTCACCTACCGCGACGGGCGTGTCGGCTGCCAGAACGTGCACGACGACGAACGACCACCCCTCGGTGCCGGTGCGCACCGGGATGTCGCTGCCGATCCGGATCTCGCCCCCATCGGTCGCCCCCACGATCGCGTCGAGCACGCGATGCCCGGCGAGCGTGCCGCGATCGGCGGGCTGGTCGGGCCAGCCCGCATCGACGGCATGAAATGCGGTGCGGTCGAGTACGACCCCGAGCCCGTCGGCGAGCGGAAGCGTCGCGAGCACCACGCCGCGCGACGAGGTCGCCCCGGCGGGGTAGTCGACGATCGTGTCGGAAGAGATCATCCGGAGTTCTTTCGTTGGTAGCTGAGGCGGGGCACGATCCCGCGACCTCACGATTATGAGTCGTGCGCTCTAACCAACTGAGCTACTCAGCCAAGGGCAGTTTCCCCCGCCGCGTGGGCACCGACGGAAACGCCGAGCCCCGAGTCAGGATTGAACTGACGACCCCTTCCTTACCATGGAAGTGCTCTACCACTGAGCTATCGGGGCACGCCTCGAACGAGCCGAGGCACCAGGAGACTTTAGCATCCGGCCGCCCGGCGTTCGACCGGAAGTGGCCCCTACCGACTGGGGCGCAGTTCGCCCGGCGTCATCCCGAATCGCGCGCGGAAGGCGCGGTGGAAGTGGGTCGAATCGCGGAACCCGCAGGCCGCCGCGATCGTCGCGACGCTGCGCATCCGCCAGGCTGGCGACGCGAGCCGCTCGTGTGCGAGGTCGAGTCGCTCAGCGAGCAACCAGGTCGCGAAGGTTTCACCGGCGGCGCTGAACACCGACTGCACGGTGCGGGCGCTGACGCCGAACGCGAGGCCCACGTCGTCGGCCCTGAGGTCGGGGTCGGCGAGTCGGGCCCGCGCGACCGCTTTGAGATCGTCGAGGCGGCGTCCGGCCTCGACGGTGGAGCCGGCGAGCACCCCGAGCAGAGCGCGTACTGGAGCGGCCATCGCCGCCGCGACCTCGGGGCGACCGGCCTCGATCTCGGCGCACATCAGCCGGGCCTGGGTCGCCAGGGCCCGCCCGGTGGTGGTGCGGGCGAGCTGTTCGTTGATGCGCAGCACGTCACGACGGGTCGGTTCGAATCCATCACGCTTCTCGATGCGCAGCGAGAACAGCCGGAAGCGGGCTCGGTCGGCGAAGTCGACGACGAACGGTGACTCGCTGTCGAGCAGGATCGGCATGCCCCGACCGAGCTGCCAGGTGCGATCGACGTGGCTCACCGCGTGAGCACCCGAGGTGCTGAGGTTCAGGTAGACGGCTTCATCGGGGCGCTGCCTCACGAGCGCCGACCCGCGGCGACCCACGTGCCCCGGCGCCCACATGTGCGCGAGCACGTCGCCATCGACGCGATAGGAGTCGAACTCCGCGTCGAAGACTCCCGTGCCCGACCATTCGGTGCGGATACCGAGGTACACGTCGCTCAGGGCATCCCGAAAGTAGTCGAATCGCTCCGCTTCGGGCACGTCGGTGGTGCGCGCGTGCACCGCGCCGCTTGCCGCTTCGCTCATCGTCATCGATCTTCGCCTCCGGCCAGGGATCGGGATCCCCAACGCTTCCTATCCTGCCCACGAAGCATCACCCGCTCAAGGAGGAGCCATGTCGAATACCCCCACCATCCTGCTCGTCCACGGCGCCTGGCATGGCGCCTGGTGCTGGGATGCCGTCCGCGCGCTGCTCGAGGCGAAGGGCCGCACGGTCGTCGCGATCGACCTGCCGACCGTGCATGCGCCGAACAAGGCCCAGCTCGATCTCGCCGACGACGCGAAAGCAGTTCGGGATGCCGTGGACGCGATCGACGGCCCGGTCGTGGTCGTCGCGCACTCTTACGGCGGCGTGCCCACCACCCAGGGACTCGCCGGTGCCGCGAACGTCGCGCACGTCGTCTACATCGCGGCCTTCGCCCTCGACGCGGGCGAGTCGCTGCTCGGTGCCGTCGGCGGCGTACCTCCGACCTGGTGGATGATCGACGGTGCACTCACGACCGCCGGCAACCCGGCCGAACCGGCGGAGAGCCTGTTCTTCAACGACCTGCCAGCCGATGTGGCGGCGGCGAACGTGGCCAAGCTGCTCTCTCAAGCCACGAAGCCGTTCAGCGACGTCGTGACCGAAGTCGCCTGGAAGGCGATCCCGTCGACCTACGTCATCACCGAACGCGACGCGATCTTCCCGCTGTTCGCGCAGGAGGCACTATCGGGCCGCGCTGGTTCGACGGTGCACCGGTTCGACACCGGCCACTCGCCGTTCCTGTCTCAGCCGGAGGCGACCGCCGCCATCATCGATGCGGCAGGGCGCTAACCCACATCCCACTCGGGGGCGTCGGCGGAGCCGAGCGACCACACGCCGAACGCGGCGCCCCCGGTGGTGACGACGCCGCCGGCGACCGAGATCTCACCCTCGGCGACGACCAGCTCTGCAGCGCCGAGACCCAGCTCGGCGCTAGCCGCCGACCGCGCCGCGACGATGACCAGCACTTCGTCGACCGACTCTCGGGCGAACGCGATCAGTTCCGCCGAGGCGTGCAGCCAGCGCAGCCCCCCGTCGGCGAGCGCCGGGTGCTCGGCCCGCAACCCGGCAAGGCGCCGGTAGAGCGCGATGCGATCGGAAGCGGCATCCAGCTCGTCCCACGGGAGGGGCGTGCGGGAGTCTTCCCCGTCGATACCGGTGAGGCCGAACTCGTCGCCCGCCCACACCGCCGGGATGCCGGGCATCGTCATCGCGAGGCCGACTGCGACCGGCACGGTTCCGGGTCGGGCGTCGTTCACGAAGCGCGGGATGTCGTGGGTGTCGAGGGCGTTCATCGTGCGGGTGCGAACGCGCCACGGGAAGGCGGCGGCGAACTCGCGGTGAGAGGCGACGGCTTCCGCTCCGTTCCAGTCCTGCGTCTCGCCGACGATCATGTACAGCCCGCCGCCGGCGCCGCTGCCGGGGGTGCGCAGCCAGTTCCAGACCGGCCGGGTGAAGTTCGCATACGTCATCGCGCCGTGCCAGGCGTCGCCCGGGAAGTCGGCGGCGGCATCCCCGGTGAACTCGCCGAGTAGCAAGGTATCGGGGTTCACTTCGGTCATCGTGCGGCGGATGATGCGGCGCACCTCGGTGTTGAGATCCTGGTCGCGGTAGCGCCCCGTCATGTTGGCGACGTCGATGCGCCAGCCGTCGAAGGCGAACGGCGGGCGGAGGTAGCGAGCGACAACCGAGTCGGGTCCCTCGATGAACCGACGGCGCAGCTCGGCGGAGGCCCAGTTGAACTTCGGCAGGCTCCGCACCCCGAGCCATGACACGTATGAGGTTTGGGCGTCGTCGAGCCACAGGAAAAACTCGCTCTCGGGAGCGCCCGGGTTGCCGTACGCCGCGCGGAACCACTCATGCGCATCCCCGCAGTGGTTGGTGGTGAGGTCGCCGATCACCTGCAAGCCGCGGGAGTGAGCTGCTTCGACGAGCGACACGAGGGCCTCGTCGCCGCCGAGCAGAGGATCGACGTGGTCGAACGAGAGCGCGTCGTAGCGGTGATTCGACCGGGCGGGGAACACCGGCGTCAGGTACAGCAGCGTCGCGCCGAGACCCTGGATGTGGTCGAGCCGCTCCTCGACCCCGGCGAGGTCGCCGCCGTAGAACTGCGCTGCGGTGTGCTGGCGGTCGCCGTCGACCGGGTCGCCCCACTCTGCGGGCTCGGCCCACGCAGGTGCCTCGCGGGCATCAGCCGCCGCGGAGCGCGCGAACCGGTCGGGGAACACCTGGTAGAGCACCGCGGGCGCCGACCAGGCGGGCGGCGGGTTACCCGCGACGAGACGGAAGTCGTCGACATCCCGGGGGTCTTGGCGGTGGAGCCCGCTCGCGTTCAGCCAGCGCACCGAACCGCCGTCGAGGTCGATGCGGAACCGGTACGGATGCACGGGGTTCTCGACCGTGAGCGACGCCTCCCACCAGTCGACGCCGGACATCGACGCGATGCGGGTCGCCTCGGCGTACGAGGCTTCACCGTCGGGTCGCACCCTCGCGCGAACCCCGACCACGTCCCACGACTCGGGGATGCGCACCCGCACCTGCACGACGTCGCCGAGCGCGGGGTCAAGATTCGACACGTAAAGAGCCGAGCCGTCGTGGTGCGGCTCGGCGGCGAACGTCGGGGCCGTCGTCTCGATCGTCACGCGTGCACGCTACCCCGGCGATGTTTCGACGACGTGACCGGCCTTAGGGTCGAGGGATGAGCGAACACTGGTGGCGTACGGCAATCATCTACCAGGTGTACCCGCGATCGTTCGCCGATTCCAACGGCGACGGCGTCGGCGACCTGCCGGGAATCACGTCCCGGCTTGACGCACTCGTCGAACTGGGCATCGATGCGATCTGGCTCTCGCCGTTCATGACGTCGCCGCAGCGCGACGCCGGCTACGACGTTGCGGACTACTGTGATGTCGACCCGCTGTTCGGCACGCTCGCCGACTTCGACGCGCTCCTTGCCGCGGCGCACGAGCGCGGCATCCGCCTCGTCGTCGACCTCGTGCCCAACCACTCCTCGAACGAGCACCCGTGGTTCCGCGAGGCTCTCGCCGCCGGACCGGGATCGCCCGAACGTGACCGGTACGTGTTCCGTGCCGGCGTCGGAAAGGGCGGCACCCTGCCGCCGAACAACTGGCAGTCGGTGTTCGGCGGGCCCGCGTGGACCCGCATCACCGAAGCCGACGGCACCCCCGGCCCGTGGTACCTGCACATCTTCGACTCCAGCCAGCCCGACTTCGACTGGTCGAATCCGTGGGTGCACGACCGGTTCCGCGAGGTGCTGCGATTCTGGCTCGACCGCGGCGTCGACGGCTTCCGGGTGGATGTCGCGCACGGGTTGGTGAAAGCCGACGGGCTGCCCGACTACGAGCCCCCGGCCGGAGGCAGCATGGGCGGTGACGCGGAACTCGCGCCCTACTGGGGTCAGGACGGAGTACACGAGGTGTACCGCGAGTGGCGACGGGTGCTTGAGGAGTATGACGGCGAGCGCGTGCTCATCGGCGAGGCGTGGGTGCTCCCGCTGCGGCGCATGGCGCAATGGGTGCGGCCCGACGAGATGCACCAGACCTTCAACTTCGGCTACCTCGAGGCGCCGTGGGATGCCGTCGCCCTCCGCGCGGTCGTCGACGAGTCGCTTGCCGCGTTCGGCGGGGTCGGGGCACCGAGCACCTGGGTGCTCTCCAACCACGACGTCATCCGGCATCCCACGCGTCTGACGCTCACCCCCCCGCCGCCGCAAGGCGAAGGCATCGGGCCGCGCTCCCCGCGCGTCGACGAGGCCTCGGGGCTGCGTCGCGGTCGCGCGGCGACGGCGTTCATGCTCGCCCTTCCGGGTTCTTCGTACCTCTACCAGGGTGAGGAACTCGGGCTTCCCGAAGTCGTCGACCTGCCCGACACCGCGCGACAGGACCCGACCTTCATCCGCACCGAAGGCCGCCACTACGGGCGCGACGGCTGCCGCGTGCCGATCCCGTGGGAAGCGGATGCCCCCGCCGCCGGGTTCAGCCCGACCGGATCCTCCTGGTTGCCGCAGCCCGCCGGCTGGGGCTCACACGCCCGCGACACGCAGCGCGGCATCCCCGACTCGACGCTCGAGTTCTACCGCACCGCACTCGCGGCGCGACGAGAGCACGGGCTCGGCGCGGGCGAAATCGAATGGCTGGATGCCGGCCCCGACGTGATTGCTCTCCGCAACGGCGGCCTCACCATCGTCTCGAACACCGGCACCACCCCTGTCCCCCTGCCCGTTGGCGATGTCGTCGTCGCGAGCGGCCCCGTCAGCGACGGCGAACTGCCGGGCGACACGACCGTCTGGCTACGCGCGGACTGACGCCCGAGCGGGTCAGCTCGCGTAGGTCTTGAGGTAGGTGTACGGGTCGACGTACTGCATGCGCTCGCCGATCGAGATCGTGAAATGCAGGTGCGCGCCCGTCGACTGGCCGGTCGCACCGACGAGACCCACGAAGTCGCCGACCTTGATTTCCTGGCCGACCACGAGCGGAGTCGAACCGCCCACCATGTGCGCGTATCCGCTGAAGACGGTCTGGCCGTCGATCTGGTGCTGGATGACGGCGTAGGTTCCCCAGCTCGAGCCACCGCCCGACGCCTCGACGACGACGCCGTCGGCGATCGCGAAAATCGCAGCGCCGTAGCCGGGGTTGAAGTCGATGCCGGAGTGAGCGGTCGAACAGCCGCGGCAGGGGGCGGCACGATCGCCGAACCCGCTCGAGATCGGCACGGCGTACGGGAAGGGCCAGCGAATCGGACCGGTGCCGACGGTGTAGTCGAAGCTGCGGTTGCCGTAACGCAGGCGCAGCATCTCGGCCCACGAGGTGACGCTCCAGGCGTCGCGTTCGGCGAACGACACGAGCGTGGGGTCGACCTCGACCGTCTGTGCCTCCATGGCGAGCGAGTCAGCGAGCACGGCGTCGTCGGAGCTGGTGTCGAATGCGTTGGCCGGCACCGTCATGCCAAAGGCGAGCGCCCCGGCGAAGAGCATCGCCCCAAAGGAGAGGAGGCGCTTGCCGAGCGACTTCTTCTTCGCCCCGGCGACCCGCACGGCGTCGCGACGAGTGGTGTTCTTGGCGGTGCGGCGCGGCATCGAGCGTGGCTTCGATGAGGGCTTCGACGACGGGGCTCCGCGACGTGACTCGATCGGAGTGGCGACCTCGACGGAGCGTTCACGTTCCCGCAACTCACGCCGGGTCAACGGAGCCGACACGAGCTCCCGCGATGGCGAGAGCGTCGGCGCCGGTTCGGCGGGCGCGGAAAACGGTTCGAGTCGCGCAGGGGTGCCGAAACCGAGGAGGTCGAGAACCAACGGGTCGTTCTCGCGTTCCTCGGGAACGGTCATACGGCAGGACTCCTGGAGTGCGGTCGGCAACCAACGCGACCGAGCTTTCGGGATGGCGGCGTGGGGTATACGCCGGACGAACTCCCCCAGGGTAACGAATCGGCAACGGTCTGGCCACTCGCTCTGCCGATTCTCAGGAATGCGTCACACGGGTGTAATCAGAACGCGTCGAAGGCGCCCAGCTCATCGAGGAGCGTCTCGAGGCGCTCGGCCACGGAGGGTTCCGCCACGAGGATGAGGTCGCGACTCGGCGCCGCGCCACGCATCCCGGTGACCCGCGCACCGGCTTCGCGGGCGATGAGGGCGCCGGCCGCGTGGTCCCACGGGCTCAGGGTGCGCTCGAAGTACGCGTCGTAACGCCCGTCGGCGACGAAGCACAGATCGAGGGATGCCGTGCCCTGCCGCCGGATGTCCCGCACCTGGGAGAGGAGACGGGCGACGACATCCCCTTGGAATGCCCTTGTCTCGGCCTTGTAGGCGAACCCGGTGGCGATGAGGGCGAGATTCAGCGGCGTGGGCTCACCGACGTGGATGCGGCGGTCACCGCAGAAGGCGCCCCCATCGGCTTCGGCGGTGAAGATCTCCCCGGTCGCCGGGTTGAGCACGACGCCGGCGAGCGCCCGCCAGGTGAGCGGATCGGGTTCACCCTCGACAAGCGCGATGCTGACCGCGTAGTGCGGGATGCCGTAGAGGTAGTTGACGGTGCCGTCGATCGGATCGACGACCCAGGTGAGTCCGCTCGACCCGGCGACCGACGCGCCCTCCTCGCCGAGCACCCCGTCGGCGGGGCGGGCATCCTGCAGTCGCCCGAGCACGAGTCGCTCGACCTCACGGTCGGCTTCGGTGACGACATCCACGACCGACGACTTCGTCGCGGCGACCTCGACGCCTTCGCGGCGGCGGCGTGCGGCCAGCTCCCCCGCTTCGAGAGCGATCGTACGGGCAAGGTCAAGCAGTTCGGACATCAGAGCCGATCAGGTGAAGTGGGTGGCGAGTGAGGGATTCGAACCCCCGAATCTTACGAGTCTGATTTACAGTCAGATCCCTTTGGCCGCTTGGGTAACTCGCCGTTGCGCCGAAGCGCTCGACAAGGATACCCGCTCCGCACGGGCCGCCGTCACCGCGTGCGACGAGGGTTTCGATACGCGTCCGGCTTCGCCGGGCGCTACTCAACCCGCGGAGGTTGCCTCCGCGTAGCGCACGGCATAACGAGCGACGGTGTCGCGGTAGGACTGCGGGGAGTTGAATCCCGACACCGCGGCGATCCAGCCCTGCTCGGTGTCGATGCCGATGCTCACCCGACAGAGGTAGTTGGCGGTCGCCATCGCGGCGTCGTCGATGTTGTGCGGATCCTCGACCCCGTCGCCGCTGGCGTCGGTGTGCCAGTTGCGCCAGGTCTGCGGGATCAGCTGGAACGGCCCCACCGCGCGGTCGAACTCGCTGTCACCGTCGAGGGCGCCTCCGTCGGAGTCGGGGATGTGCTCAATCCCTTCGCCGCCCGCGAGGGGTACCCCGTAGATCGGCGGAGACACGGTGCCGTCGGAGCCGACTTCCGATCCGCCGTGTCGCCCGTGGTCGCTCTCGGTGGCGCCGATGCCCGCGATCGTGTTCCAGGAGAGGCCGCACTCGGGCATCGACGCGGCCTTCGCGAGGGCCGCTCCGACGTAGGCTCCGAGCGCCCGCTCCGGGATGCCGGTCGCAGCGCTCGTCGACGCAAGCCAGTCGGCATCCACCAGGCCGGCGTTTCCCACCGCGGGGGTTGCCGCGGCGACGGGCGCGGCGGCGGGCGGTGCCCACGTCGGCGCCGGCTCTTCGATCACCGGGCTGAGCCCCGGCATCCCGGGCTCGCGTGGGGCGAGGAAAACCAGAACCGCCGCAACGACGAGGGCGAGTGCCACGACCACGGCGGCCACGATGAGAATCGTTCGGGGAGCCGCGCGCATCGACACGTTCTACCATGGCGGCATGGCAGATTCCTCGTTCGACATCGTCAGCAAGGTCGACAGCATGGAGGTGCAGAACGCCCTCGGCATGGCGCAGAAAGAGATTCAGCAGCGCTACGACTTCAAAGGCGTCGACGCGTCGCTCGAAATTTCGGGCGAGAAGATCCTCATGAAGGCCAACGCCGAAGAGCGTGTCAAAGCGGTGCTCGAAGTCTTCGAACAGAAGCTCATCAAGAGGGGCATCTCGCTGCGGTCACTGGATGCCGGCAAACCGTTCCCCAGCGGCAAGGAGTACCGCATCGAAGCCGCCATCAAGCAGGGCATCTCGAGCGAAGACGCGAAGAAGATCGCGAAGATCATCCGCGACGAAGCCCCGAAGACGATCAAGAGTCAGATCCAGGGTGACGAGCTGCGCGTGCAGTCGAAGAGTCGCGACGACCTTCAGGCGACCATCGCGCTGCTCAAGGGAAAAGACCTCGACATCGCCCTGCAGTTCCTCAACTTCCGGTGAGATATCCCATTTGGGATAACTCACGTCTTCGAGTGACCCATTTGGGATAACGGTGACCGTCCCCGCGGCAACTCGCCGCTGACAGACTGTGCGCATGGACTCCGGGACGTTTCTCGCCGTCGTCGTCATCATCGCCGTGGCGGTCGACGTCACGGCCCGCATCCTGGCCCTCATCTTCGTACCGAAGAACCGCCGCCCACAGACGGCGCTCGCCTGGTTGTTGGCGATCTGGTTCCTGCCCTACGTCGGCATCATCCTGTTCCTGATCCTCGGTCGCGCCCGCCTGCCGCGCGCCCGGCGCCGCAAGCAGCGTGAGATCAACGAGTACATTCTCGACACCACCGAAGGTTTCGATCTGGTGAAGCGCGACCCGCCGTGGCCGCCGTGGCTCGAGCCGATCGTCGAACTGAACCGCACCCTCGGATCGATGCCGCTCGTCGGCGGCAACAGTGCCGAGATGTGGAATAACAACACCGAGTCGCTCGCGCAGATGACCGCCGCGATTCGGGCCGCCAAGAAGACCGTGCACTGCGAGTTCTACATCCTCCTCCTCGATGACGCGACCGCCGACTTCTTCGACGCCCTCGAAGAGGCGCACGGCCGCGGCGTGATCGTCCGCGTGCTGCTCGACCACCTCGGCAACGCGCAATACCCGGGCTATCGCCGCACGGTGAAGCGGCTCAACAAGATGGGCATCCAATGGAGGCGGATGCTGCCGTTCCGCCCGTCGCGCGCCCAGTTCCAGCGCCCCGACCTGCGCAACCACCGCAAGCTGCTCGTCATCGACGGCGCGGTCGCCTTCACCGGCTCGCAGAACGTCATCGAACCCGGCTACCAGCGTCGCCGCAACCATCGACGAGGGTTGCGCTGGAAGGACTACATGGCGCGCTTCGAGGGTCCGGTGGTCGCCGGCATCGACGCGCTGTTCGTCACCGACTGGTACTCCGAGACCGGGGAGCTGCTCGAACGCGAAGCGGCCCCCGCACGCACCACCGGCGCGGGCGACCTCGACTGCCAGGTCGTTCCGTCGGGTCCCGGATTCGACGGCGAGAACAACCTCCGGCTGTTCAACTCGCTCGTCTACGCCGCGCAGAAACGTGTCGTGCTCACCTCGCCCTACTTCGTGCCCGACGACTCGATGCTCTACGCGATCACCACCGCCGCGCAGTCGGGTCTTGACGTAGAACTGTTCGTCTCAGAGATCGGCGACCAGTTCCTCGTCTTCCACGCGCAGCGGTCCTACTACGAAGCGCTGTTGCGCGCCGGGGTGAAGATCTGGCTCTACGCCGGACCGACCATCTTGCACGCCAAGCATCTGACGATCGACGACCAGATCTCGGTCATCGGCTCCAGCAACATGGACATGCGCTCGTTCAGCCTCGACCTCGAAATCTCGGTGATGGTGCGCGGCGAAGAGTTCTTGCGCGAGCTGCGGGCGATTGAGGATGCCAACCGCGCCATGTCCCGGGAGCTCACCCTCGAGGAGTGGTTGGCCCGCCCCGTGCGCGTGCGCGTTCTCGACAACCTCGCGCGGCTGACCGCTGCGGTGCAGTAGCTACCCCAGCGCGGCGACCGCGTCAGTCGCGAAGGGCGTGAGGGATGCGACATCCGCTGAGGGTGCCGCGCCGACCTGCACGTAGTAGTCGCCGGTGAGCACGCGCAACTCGGAGGAGGAGTCGCCGTTCACCTCGTTCGAGATGGCGGTGTAGAACGCGACATCCCCGACGCCGTCGACGGCGAGGAGGCCGTCGCGTTCCCAGCGCCGTTCCTTGCGTTCGGCCTCGTTGCCCTGAATGAGTTGCACGCCCACGTGATAGACCGTTCCGGCGGCAGGGTCGGCGAAGAAGCACACCGTGCCACCCGCCTGCTGGATGCCCTCCAGGTCGGAGTCGTCCTCGTACTGCGGGTCGACGATCACCTGAGCAAATCCGCGGTCGGCGGCACTCGGCACGAGCAGCGCACAGTCGGTCGGCACGGCCATCAAGTCGTCTGCCGACGTCGACGGGTCGGTGTCGAGACGGTCGGGGCGGAAGGTGGTGCTGCAGCCGGCAAGGAGCACCGTTGCAGCGAGCGGGAGCGCGAGAAGCGGCAGGATGCGGCGAGAGGTCATGCTCCGATTGTGGCCGCTCGCGGGTGGTCGCCGCGTACAGCGGGGGGATGCGGCGCCTACTCCCGTCGGCGTACGTGGAAAGTCGTTGCGTAGCGTACTGGTCTTCGATAGAATGGTCGCGAACGCCACACTTGCTTCGTATCTTTCTCTGACTGGATGAATCGTGCCTTCCGCCGCAACCGTGATCGAGCTCCCCGAGCTCTCCGGTCTAGCGCGCGCCTCCGACGCCGAGCTGGAGCGACTGCTCGGCGTGGTCGCGACGGCGAAGCGGCGAGTTGATGCGTGCACCGCCCTGCTCGCGGGTGAAGTGGAGCGACGGTCGGATCGTGAGCTCGGGTACTCGGGGTTGGCGCAGCGCACCGGGGATCGCACCGCAGACGGGTTTGTCGCCCGCGTCACTGGAGCGTCGGGGGTCGAGGCGCGGCAGCTCGTCACCGTCGGCAAGCTGTTGGATGCTCCCCCACCGTGGCTGTCGGGGGTCGCGGCGGGTGTCGATAGCGGTGAGGTTTCGATCGGTGCCGCGGCGGCGATCAGCACCGGGCTCGGCGCACCGTCGGCCTCGGTGGCGGCCGACGACCTGCTCGACGCCGCCGACCGACTCCTGGTCGAGACTGCCGGCCTGCCGCCCGAGAAGGTTGCCCGCCGGGCGCGGGAAGTGCGGGACGAGTTGGACGCCGCCGGGGTTGCCGATCGGGAGGCGTTGTTGCGGGAGAAGCGGTTCCTGCGCCTCACCCCGCAGCCGGATGGGATGACGCGCATCTTCGGTCTCCTCGACCCTGTACAGGCGGCCCTGGTCACCGACGCGATCGACTGCGTCACCGCACCGCGCCGCGGCGGGCCCCGGTTCGTCGACCCCACCGAACTCGCCCGCGTCGACGCGCTCGAGAAAGACCCCCGCGCAACCGAACAGATCGCCGTCGACGCGCTCGTCGAGATGATCCGCATCGCCGGCGCCGCCGATCAGGGCCGCGTGTTCGGGGTCAGGAAACCCGCCGTACGAGTACATGTCGACTCGCGCGACCTCGCTTCGGGTGAAGGTGCCGCCACTCTCGAAGGGCAAACCGCCGCCATCTCCATCGCCACCGCCGAAGGGCTCGCCTGCGCGGGCGGAAGTCAAACCATCGTCTTCCACTCCGACGGCACCATCGACGTCGGCCGCACCCAGCGACTCTTCACCGAACGCCAGCGCGTCGCCCTCGCCGCAATCTGGGGCGGCTGCGCCGTCGAAACCTGCGACCGACCACCCTCCTGGACCGAAGCCCACCACGCCACCCACTGGTCACACGGCGGCCGCACCGACATCCAAGACGGGGTGTTGCTGTGCCGACACCACCACATGCTGCTCCACAACAACCACTGGCACATCAACCGACCACCGGGCCGAAGTCACCACGGGTGGAGCATGACCTCCCCCGACGGGCGAACCCTCCGACTCGTCAGCAAGAACCCCATCCGACAACGGCAGCTCGCCCGAACGCACTGAACCGCGGCGTGGGGGAGAGCTCTGCCCCGGACTGGAAGACGGTAGTTCGCCCAGTCAGTCGCGGGCCACGCCCATAGGATTCGCGAATGGATCTCTGGGCATATCTGTTTAGCCTGCTTCCCGGAATCATCCCCACCCTGCTGGGTGCGCTTGTTGGGTGGCTCCTCGCGCAGCTCTCAAAGCCGGGCGAAGCCAAGCGAGCACAACGCGAGCGCGTCGCTGCCGCAGTTGAGGCCAGACGTCGCGAGCTAGTAGAGAAAGCCTACGAAATGGGCCACTCGTTCCTCCTTGGCCGCGACAGCGGGCGCGCCTGGCACGCCCACAACATCGCTGTTGGAATCCGCCAACCGGCGCTCTTCACCGGCGAAAGCGGTGACGGCCCCGTTGGACAGGCGATGTACAACTTCCTCTTAAGCCTCGAGTCCAAGGTGCACGGCTACACGCTCGACTCCCGGCAGGGGCTTGAGCGCCTTGTGCAGTTTCCGCCAGACGAGCAGAGTGCGCTCTGGGAGCCGTACCTCGACCAGTTCACCGATCTCGGCTTGCAGTGGATCAATGAACGAAAGTCCGGCGCTTGGTTTGCCGGGAAGGTCGAGGTCCTCGCGAGCCGCGTGCTGACCGATCGGCCAGAGCTGACTGGGCAGGCTGACGGTCGCACGCTCGATCCGTGGGGGCTCGGCTAGGAGAATTGGCCTACGAGTGGCAGTTCGAGCAGATGGCTGGCTGGCGGTGGGCACCCACGGGTCAGGCGCGGGAGATCTGCACCATCTCGTCGCGCGGCACGACCTTGACGCGTGCACGACCCTCAGGCTCGCCTAGGGCGATCTCGTGGGTGTCCAGTTTGTGCCAGCCGCCCAAGTCGGTGTACTCGATGCCACGCGACTCCAACAGTTCGATGACCGAGGCCTCCGACGGCGAAGACGGGCTCCACCACGACGACTGATCGTTGACCACGTGCGAGATCGTCTCCATCGCATCCGACTTGGTGTGGCCGATGAGACCGACCGGCCCGCGCTTGATCCAGCCGGTGGCGTACACGCCGGGCAGAATCTCGTTGTCCGTCGCCAGCACCTGGCCTTCGCGGTTCGGAATCACCCCGCGCCGTTCGTCGAACGGAATCCCGTCGAGAGCCGACCCGAAATAACCGACAGCCCGATAGAACTGGCCGATCGCTACCTCGCGAATCTCACCCGTTCCTCGCACACCGCCCGCGCCATCCGGCTCGGTTCGCTCGTACCGGAACGACGCCACCCGCCCATCGGGGCCAGCCACAACGTCGAGCGGCTTCGCGTAGAAGTGCAGGTGCAGGCGCCGCGACGCCGACCCGGTCTCTTCTTCGCGCCACTTCGTGAACACCTTGTCGATGACGAAGATCTGCTTGTTCGATTCGATCGCAGCTCGCGCGGCATCGTCGTAGTGGAAGTCCTCCTCGTGCACGATCATGTCGACATCCCGCAGCTCACCCAGTTCGCGCAACTCGAGCGGGCTGAACTTCACCTGCGTCGGGCCTCGGCGTCCGAAGACGTGCACATCGGTCACCGGCGACGCCTTCAGCACGTCGTACACATTCGCCGGCACCTCGGTCGGCAACAGGTCGTCGGCGTGCTTCGCCAGCATCCGCGCCACATCGAGCGCGACGTTGCCGTTGCCGACCACCGCAACGCTCGACGCATCGAGCGGCCAATCGCGCGGCACATCCGGGTGCCCGTCGTACCAGGACACGAACTCGGCGGCGCCATGCGAGCCCGGCAAGTCGATCCCCGGGATGCTGAGGTCGGCATCCCGAATCGCACCAGTCGAGAAGATGACGGCGTTGTAGTGCTTCTTCAGATCGTCGAGGGTGATGTCGCGACCGTACGTGACGTTGCCAAAGATGCGGATGTCGCCACGATCGAGTACGTCACGCAGCGCCGTGATGATGCCCTTGATGCGCGGGTGGTCGGGGGCGACGCCGTAACGGACCAGCCCGTAGGGCGCCGGGAGCTGCTCGAACAGGTCGATAGAGACGTCGAACGGCCGGTCATGCTTGAGCAGGATGTCGGCGGCGTAGATGCCGGCGGGTCCGGCGCCGACGATGGCCAGGCGGAGCTTGGTCAACCGGGTTCCTCACTCTTGGTGCTGAAGTATTGAGAGACGGGAGGGCGGGGTCAGCCCGAACGCTCGACGATCGCCTTCGCGAAGCGCGTCAGCGCCTTCTTGACGGGGCCGTCGGGGAGGGGCTCGAGAGCCTCCACCGCCCGGTCGGACCAGCGATTCGCCTCCGCGAGTGTATCGGCAGTCACCTGGTGGCGGCGAAGTTCGGCGACGGCGACGGCGAAGTCCGGGTGGATGGCGTCGTCAGTCGACCCGACGATGTCGCGCTCGAGCCGTTCGAGCAGCGCCGCCGCCTCCGGCTCAGCCGCGGCACGCTGACGCAAGTAGAGCAGCGGAAGGGTCGGCACCCCGGCCCGCAAATCGGTGCCGGCCGTCTTGCCGGTCTGCTCCACCGCGCTCGACAGGTCGATGACGTCGTCGATGAGTTGGAACGCGACTCCGATGCGTTCGCCGAAGAGGTCAACGGGTTCGCGGTACTCCTTGGGGGCATCCGAGAAGATCACGCCGACCACCCCGGCGAGTGCGATGAGCGACCCCGTCTTGTCGGCGAGCACCTGCAGGTAGTGCTCGATCGGGTCTTCACCCGCCTGCGGTCCGATCGTCTCGTGCAACTGGCCGAGGCATAGCCGCTCGAAAGTGGAAGCCTGGATGCTGAGCGCCCGATCCCCGAGCGACGCGATGAGTTTCGACGCCCGCGCGAACAGCAGATCACCGGTGAGGATCGCCACCGAGTTGCCCCACACCGTCTGCGCGCTCGGGACTCCACGGCGCATCCCCGCCTCGTCCATGACGTCGTCGTGGTACAGCGACGCGAGGTG
>NZ_JANMSQ010000326.1:0-2974 GCF_031389465.1 Pseudolysinimonas sp. | reverse complement strand
CAGCGCGAGCAGTTCGCTTCTCTCGCCCGCGGCATCCGCGGCGAACGCCGACTCCCAGCCCGAGTAGACCAGGTCGGGTTCGAGTTCGAGCACCGCCTCTTCGATCGGCATGAAGTCGCTGATCGAGGTGAGGCCCACGGCATCCGCCGCCCACTGTTCGGGAACCGGCCCATCTTGGAATGCGGTGCCGACGATCCGATCTCCGACGCCGAGGGCAAGCATCATCTCGGTCGAGGTCGACTTGATCGCCACCACGCGTTGCGGGGGCGTGTCGAAGTCCACCGAGACGCCGCAGTTGTCGACGGTGATGGCGACGGGTGCTGCAGACGGTTCAGCGGCAGGGGCCGAGCAGGCGGCGAGCAGCGCGACGAGTGGCAGCGCAATGAGCGGCACGGCGGTGACGGTTCGGAACGGGCGGGGTGAGCTGGTCATGGGATCTCCGAGAGGGCGCGCAGGGACGGGAGGCGCCGAGACGGGCACCGGTCATCGCTCCAGACGGGGATGCGCAACCACGGACCAGAGACGGACCGGGGACCGATCAGAGTCTAGCGTTGAGGATGTGACGGGAACCGCCGGATGGCACGTTGTCGTGCCGCTCAAGCCGGCGGCCTCGGGCAAGTCCCGCCTCGGCGCGCCGGAAGCCGTGGTGCGCGCCATCGGCATCGCCACCGTACGGGCGGCTGCCTCGGCGGCCGGGGTCGCCGAAGTGGTCGTCGTCACCGCCGACCCCGCGACCGCCGACGCCCTCGCCGGGATTCCGCGCGTGCGGGTGGTGAGGGAGCACGCCCCGCGTGGCCTGAGACTCGCGATCGCATCCGCCCTCACCACGATCCCGTCAGGCACCCGTCGGGCTGTGCTGCTCGGGGACCTCCCCGCCCTGCGGCCCGCCGACCTCACCCGCGCCCTCGCGGCGGCGGGGCGGCATCCACGCGCGTTCGTCGCCGACGCGCCGGGGACGGGCACGACCCTCGTCACGGCACTCCCAGGGATGGTGTGGCGGTCGGCGTTCGGGCGTGCCTCCGCGTCGCGGCATCGCGCGCTCGGTCTGGTCGCGGTGCCGGTGCCGCTGCGCTCGAGCCTGCGGCACGACGTCGACACGCCTCGTCAACTGGCGAGGGCGACCGCGGCATCCACCAGCTGAGCGGTCGTGCTGGGGTCGGTCATCCACAGCGGCACGGCCCGGGCCGGGATGCCGTCGGCTACCAGCCCGTCGACGACGTCCGCATCCGCCGTGTCGACGAGCCAGCCGTCCAGCAACCCGCCCGCCGCTCGGGAGCCGTGCAGCCGCGCGACCGCATCGGCGGTCGTGGCGACTCCAATCGCGGTGAGACAGGCATCCGCCATGCCGCGCACCACGGAGCCGGCGATGATCGGCGAGACACCGACGACGGGAGCCGCAGTGCTCCGCAGCGCCTCGCGGATGCCGGGGATCGCCAGGATCGGACCGATCGACACCACCGGGTTGGACGGCGCGAGCAGCACGACATCGGCATCGCGGATCGCCTCGAGCACCCCGTCCGACGGGTGGGCGACCTCGGCCCCGCGCACCTCGAAAGATGTGGCCGGCAGCGCCGCCCGGTAGCGCACCCACCACTCCTGAAAGTGCAGTTCGCCTCTGCCGTCGTCGGTCGGCTGCGCGAGATGCACGATCGTCTCGGCTTCGTCGCCCGTCGCGGGCAGCAGCCGCACGCCGAGTTCCCAGCGGGCGCCGAGCCGCGCGACCACCTCGGCGAGCGGCACCCCCTCGCGCAGCCAGGCGGTGCGGGCGACCGAGGCCGCGATGTCGAGGTCGCCGAGGGTGAACCACGGCCAGGCGACTCCCCAGGCGGCGAGTTCGCCGTTCACGACCTCCGAGTCGCCGGCGCGGCCCCATCCGCGCGACGTGTCGTTGACCCCGGCGAGGGCGTAGGTGATCGTGTCGAGGTCGGGCGTGATGCGCAGCCCGGCGAGCCAGAGGTCGTCGGCGGTGTTCACGATCGCCGTCAGGTCCGCTGCGGGGTCGACGCTGGCATCCCGGAGCCAATGCCGCGCCCCGAGCAGGAACCGCGCTCCGCCGACGCCGCCCGCGAGCACGGTGATTTTCACGACTCCACGCTAGCCGCCACTCAACCCGCGGGGTGAGACGCAGCCGCGAGCGCCTGAGCAACGACCCGCGCCGATTCGACGGGCACCAGGCCCACGGTGACGCGCACGTGCGGGGTAGGGGTGTCGCCGAGCACGAACGGGACGCCCGGGGCGACGCGGATGCCGGCAGCTGCAAGCTGCACGAGGGCGGACCGCTCGTCGGCGACGGGTAGCCACGCATTGATCCCGTCGCCGGCGGGCAGCTCGACGCCCGCATCCCGCAGCTCGGCGGTGAGGGCGGCCCGCCGTGCAGCGTATGCCGCGCGTGCTGCCTCCACTTCGGCGACCGCCGTCGCGTCGGTGAGCAACCCGTGCAGGATCGCCTGGATGGTGCGCGACGTCCACCCCGGACCGAGCAGCCGTCGCGCGACCACGCGATCGACGAGCGCTCGTGGCCCGCCGAGGGCGCCGATGCGCAGGTCGGGTCCGTGCGACTTCGAGAAGCTCTTCACGTGCAGCACCCGGTCGGGCACGGCGGACGCGAGGGTGACGTCGGGGGAGGCGGAAATGGACCCCGAGTGGTCGTCTTCGATCACGATGGCGTTCGGTGCGGTGCGGCTGCGGGCGAGCAGTCGTCCCAGCTGGGCGGCCCGCTCCGGAGTGAGCGACGCCCCCGTCGGGTTGTGCGCACGGGTCTGCAGCAGCACGACGGCCGGCCCGGTGCCGAGGGCGTGGGCGAACGCGTCAGGAAGCATCCCCTCGGCATCCATCTCGACCCCAATCGGCTCGAGGCCGTATGCCTCGAGCAGGTCGAGGAACGGCGGGAACGTCGGGTTCTCGACGAGCACCCGGTCGCCGTAGCGCACCAGGGTGGCGAGTACGCGGTCGATCGCGTCGAGGGCGCCGTTGG
>NZ_JANMSQ010000321.1:0-7803 GCF_031389465.1 Pseudolysinimonas sp. | reverse complement strand
GGCACTCATCTCGGGGGCTTCGCGGCGGGGAGCCGTGGCAGCGACGAGCTCGGCGAGCGAACGGTCGAACACGGCGGGCACGAAGCGATCGAGGGTGTCACGGATGTCGACGAGCAACCGCAGGTACACGCCGAGTTCGGCGATCGACTCGAAGGGTCGCATCCGGGTCGCGCCGATCAGCTCCTGCGCGCGTACGAGCAACCACGGCACAGACTCGCCGTGCAGCCGCTTCGCGAGACGGTGAGCGGCGGCGGCCTGGTCGCCATTCACGAAGACGGCGCCGTACCAGGGCGAGTCGGCCGGCCCGTAGCGGAACTCCCCGAGTTTCGCGGCCTCGACCATCGTCTCGGCGACGGGAGCGCGGCTGGAGGCCAGGCGCTCGACGATCGTCCGATCAAGTCGTGCGGTCGTCGTCGGCGGATGCGGCAGGAGCGCGAGGCGCGACAGTTCCGTCACGCAGTCGAGTACCGAGATTCCGAGCACCGGATCGGTGCGGGTGAGGGCTTCGCGGTAGTCGAGGAGCACGGCGCGCAATCGCACGAGGGCTTCGTCGACGTCCGTCACGTCGGGGGCAGTCGCGCGTTCGTTGCGGGAGATCGCACGCATCAGGTCGCGACGCAGAGTGCGCGGCGACACCGCGACGCCCGGTAGGCCGATGTCGGCGAGCCGGCGTGAGATCCCGGTGAGCGAACCCCGACGCGGGCTGACGACCAACACGCGTTTGCCCTGCCCGATGAGCGCCCCGAGCGCATTCACGACGGTCTGCGTTCCGCCGGTTCCCGGCATCGTCGTCACGACGACCGAGTTGCCTGCCGCGATCTGGGCGATGACGTTCTCTTGCTCGGCGTCGGCATCCAGAAGGAGGGAATCGGTCGACGGGTCGCGCTGGTCGGCGTCGATGACCTCGACCGGATGCTGGCCCTCGTCGAGCGCCCACTTCGCAGTCGGGTTTCCTGCGAGCGCGTCGAGCACGGTGTGTTCGAGGCTGGTCGCGTCGGCGACGAGCGCGTCGGCAACCTCGGCGAAGGCCGAGACGATCAGCCGCGGCTGCACGCCGAAGCCGCCGAGGTGTCCGGTCAGTGCGCGCAACTGGTCGATGACGGCGTTCGGCTTGAAGGTGCCATCGCTGTCACTGAGCGCGACGAACGCGCGGTCGTCGAGCGTGATGCCGAATTGTTCGTCGAGCGCACGCGCGAGGGCGGGGTTGAGCACCGGCTCGCCGCGCAGTTTCAGTTCGACGTCGCGCCCGTAGCGACGGATGGCGAGCGGGCGCAGCAGGATCGGCGCGCAATACTCGCCGGCGAGTCCTGACCAGGTGGCGATCCCGATCCCGAGCCGGATCGCGTCGATCCCCCGGGTGCTCGAGAGTTCGAGTCCTTTCGCGGCGATGCGGTCGGCGGCGAGGCGAGCCGCGCGCAGCGCCATGTCGTCGCGGATGAGCTGCGAGAGCAGCGTGCTCGCCCCGGTGATGAAGCGGGCGAGACCGCCGGGATGCGTCGTCGAGAGCTCGATGCCGGTGGCGGGGTCGTCGACGAAGTGCAGAAGCGGGGAACGACCACCGACGTGGGCGAGCTCGGCCCGCCAATGCTGGCGCACCGGAGCGGCCGGATCTCCGCGTCGCCAGTCGTTCGAGCTGTCGACCGAACCCAGTGCCGGGCGCTCTGCGGCAGCGTCGAACTCGTCCTCGTTCATTTCGAGGTCGTCCTCCCGCCGATCGGCATGCCGCACACCGCCACGATAAGACGGAATCCTGGCGTTTCCAGGGAGGTAGGGCGGGGTTTTGGTATCCCCATTCCACCTAGAATCAGTGCCTGTGACGCCCGACATCGTGACGGTCCTCGGCACGGCCGGCGGAACCGTCGCGGTCGCCTTTGCCGCACTGACGGTCACCGGCGTCGTGCTGCTCGCCCGCCGCGCTCGCCGCAACGCGAAAGCGCCCCTTCCGGGGCGGACGGATGCCGGCGTCGCCCTGGTGCGTGCCGACGACGCCGTGCGCGCGGCGGCCGACGACCACGCGTTCGCTCTCGCCCAATTCGGCGAGGATCGCACCCGCAGCTTCGCCGGAGCACTCGAGCAGGCTCGAGCCGACCTCGAGAAGGCGTTCGCCCTGCAACAGCGTCTCGACGACGCCGAGCCCGAAGGCGAGAACCGACGCAAAGGCTGGGCGAAGAGCATCCGTGCCCTTGCCGACCGTGCCCGCGAAACCGTTCAGACCGAAGCCGCCCGATTCGCCGATTTGCGGCGCAGCGAGGCGAGCGCGCCGGAGACCCTCCGGCTCATCCGCACCCAGCTCTCGTCGGTGGAGGCCCGCACACCGGCCGCCAAGAAGGTGCTCGCCGAGTTACGCGCGGGCTATCTCGAATCCGCGGTGGCCCCGGTTGCCGACAACCTCGAAGCCGCCGAGAAGGCCGTCGCGGCAGCCCGGGCCGCTGCCGACGAGGCCGACGCCGCAATCGCTGCCAGCCGGGTCACGGCCGTCACCGACGCCCTCACCATGGCGCAGCAGCGCGGGCGGGAGGCGGCCATGTTGCTCGACGCGATCGAACACCGCCGCGACGAACTTGCGGCGGCGGTCGCCGAGATCGCGACCCTCGCGGCCGAGCAGAAGCAGGCGCTCGAGCGGGCGCGGGCGTTGCGGGATGCTCCGCCGGATCCCGACTCCTCGGCCGCCGTCAACGACGCGATCGTCGCGCTGGAGGGCGAACTCGCCGCGATCGGCAGCACGGGCAAGCGCGACCCGGTCACCGAACTCGACCGCTTGGTGGATGCCGACGACGCGCTCGATGTCGCCATGTCGGCCGCTCACAACCAGCAGCGCCGCCTCGACGGTGCGCGCGGTGCACTGGCCGGGGCACTCGTCTCGGCCCGCGCGCAGATCAGCTCCGTCGAGGACTTCATCGGCTCACGCGGCGGCGGCGCCGGATCGCGCACCAAGCTCGCGGAGGCGAAACGGGAACTCGTGGTCGCCGAGAATGAATCCGACCCGGTGGCCGCGCTCGACGCCGCCCGCCGCGCGCAGAATCGGGCCCGCGACGCCGACGATCTGGCGCGCTACGCTGGCGCGGGCTCCGATTGAAGCGGACCGATCAGGTTGACGATCTCGCCGCCCGACTCCAGGGCGGCGATCTGGCGACGTACGAGCGCCTCAACGGCATCCGGCATCGTCGTCACCTGACCACCGACGTGGGGTGAGATCACGACGCCGGGCGCGCTCCACAGCGGGTGCCCGGGCGGAAGCGGCTCGGGGTCGGTGACGTCGAGCGCGGCGCGCAGCCGACCGGTGGCGACTTCGGCGAGCAGTGCGTCGGTGTCGACGATCGGTCCGCGACCGATGTTGACGAGGATCGCGTCGTCGGGCATCGCCGCCAGGAAGCCGGCGTCGACGAGCCCGCGCGTCGAGTCGTCGAGGGGAAGGCAGATGACAACGGCCTCGGCGGTCGACAGGAGCCCGGGCAACTCGGCGAGCGCCGCGACCTCACCGCGCTGATCGGTGCGTCGGGACCGTCCGACGCGCACTGGCCGGGCACCGAACGGCAGCAACCGATCGACCACCGCGACGCCGAGCCCGCCCGCGCCGACGACGACCACGCGCAGCCCGAACAGGCCCCGGGTGAATCCGCCGCGCCACTGTTCCGCATCCTGCTGTCGCACGAAACGCGGCAACTCGCGCTGCGCTGCGAGCAGGAGCGCCAACCCGATCTCGGCCGCCGGACCCTCGTGGACGCCCGCGGCATTCGCGAACGCGACCCCCGGTGGCAGCCGTTCGAGCACCCCGTCGTAGCCGATGCTCTGACTCTGCACGAGCCGCACCTCGACCCCGTCCAGCGCCGCGAGCAGGTCGAGCGCACCCATATAGGCCGGTACGACGATGTCGATCGCAGGCCACGGTGCCGGCGACGCGAGATCCCAGAGCGCGACTTCGGCCGCATCCGCGAGTCGCGTTCGCAACTCTTCGGTGGGCACGGTGACGCGCATCACACTCGGCCCCGGTGCCGCTCGAGCCCGTCGAGGATGAGGTCGAGCGCGAAGCGGAACTCGCCATCGTCGTCGCACGCGCCCAGCACCCCGTCGTGATTCGCGGCGAGGGCGAGTTCGGCGACGTGCGGCAACGTCGGCGCCCATGCGCGGGCCTGCGCCGCGACGAGGGCAGGGTCGACGTCGGCGGGGGCGGTGTCGTCGAAGAGGCTCTCATCGAACCCGAGGATGCGGCTGCCGAGCACGTGGAGCGCGTGGTGGGCGAGTTCGAGCGAGAGCCCACCGCCGCGCAGGATGCCGAGCACCCGGTCCACGTGAGTGAGGGTCGCCGGTCCCGGTTGGGATCGCGACCCGAGCACGCTCGCCGACCAGGGGTGTCGCAGCATCTCGCGACGGGCGGAGAGGATGAGGGTGCTCAACTCCGCCTGCCAGCCCGTCTCGGCCGGGGCGACGGGTTCGATCGCGGCGACCACCGCATCCGCCATGCCGTCGAGAAGGTCGCCCTTGTCGCGCACGTGGTTGTAGATCGACATGGGGTCGACGCCGAGCCCGGTCGCGAGTTTGCGCATGCTCACGGCGTCGAGCCCGTCGCGGTCGGCGAGCGCGACGGCGTCGGCGACGATCCGCGCGCGGCTCAGGCGGTCGGGCGCGGCTGTGCGGGGCTCGGTGGGGGGGCGGCGGGGCATCGTGCGCGGAAGTCTATCCGCGTGGGGCTTGACGCGCCTACACCGTAGATGGCAAGGTCTACGGTGTAGACCTACGTCGTAGGTCAATTGGATCGGAGACAGCCATGCCCACACCGACACCGAAGACCGACCTGCCCCCGCGGTGGCTCATCCGCACCATCTGGCGTGGTCATCGCCTTCTCGTGCGGGTGACCGGCGGCCGCTTGGGCCTGTATCCACCGGTTGCCGGCAAACGGATGGGCATGATGCGGGTGCACGCGATCGGCCGCACCTCCGGCCGCCCGCGTCCCGTCGTGCTCGGCTACTTCGAGGATGGCGAGAACCTGGCGACGCTCGCCATGAACGGCTGGGCTCCGACAGACCCCGCGTGGTGGCGCAACCTGAAGGCACACCCCGACGTGCGGGTCGACCTCGGCCTGCGGCGACGACGCGTACACGCGCGAGCCGCCGAAGCCGACGAACGCGCGCGGCTCTGGGTCGGGTTCACCGACCACCCGGGCTGGGGTGACGTCGACGCGTTCGCGGCAGCGAAGCGTCCGCTCGGAACGACCGTCGTCGTACTCGAGCCCCGCTGAACCGCACTCTGAGAACGCCGTCACCGCTACGACGATAACCGGCATCTTTTTACCTCTTAGGTGGTAAACTGCTTTTAAAGAGATGAAAGGCGCCGGTTATGCCTCGGGTCACAACGGCAGAGGCGGAGTCGCTGCTCGGCGAACAGCTGCGCCGCCTGCGCATCGACAGCGGGATCACGCAGGAGGAACTTGCCGACCGCTCCGACCTCTCGGTCAAGTCGGTCCGCGCGCTCGAGACGGGCGAGGGCAGCCGACTCTCCACCCTCATCCGGGTACTCCGCGTGCTCGACCGGGAGGACTGGCTCGATGACCTGCATCCCGAACCCGAGGTGAGCCCGATGCGACTGCTGCGCGAGTCGCGCGGCGAACGGCCGCGCCGCCGGGTGCGCCGCTCGGAAGCCCGCTGATGGGCTGGGACCACGTGCAGGTGATCGAGGTGCGCGCCTGGGGGGCGCGGATCGGAGCACTCGCCGCCGGAGGAACTCGCCGCGCGTACACCTTCGAGTACGACCCGGCGTGGCGCCGTCAGGGGCACGAACTGTCGCCCGAGCTCATGCCGACGACCGACCGTCGTCAGGTGTTCTCGTTCCCCGGCCTGAGCGACGAGACCTTTCACGGTCTGCCCCCGATGATCGCCGACTCCCTGCCCGACCGATTCGGAAACGCCATCGTCGATGCCCACCTCGCCGCGCTCGGTCTCGCCCCCTCCGAAGCTACGGCTCTCGACCGCCTCGCCTACCTCGGCCCGCGCGGGATGGGCGCTCTTGAGTTCCGTCCCGATCAGGCCCCGCACGTTGCGGTCGCGACGAGTGTCGACCTTGCAGAGCTCATCGTCACGGCGCGCGCCGCGGTCGAGGGCACGCTCGCCTCCGAGTCGGAGTCGGCGGAGTCACTGCAGCGCATCATCAACGTCGGCACGAGCGCCGGCGGAGCCCGCGCGAAGGCGATCCTCAACTTCGACCCCATCAGCCAAGAGATCCGGTCGGGCCACGTTCCGCCCGCCCGCGGATTCGAGCCCTGGTTGCTCAAGTTCGACGGCGTGCGCACCGATCAGCGCCTCGGGCCGACTGAGAACTTCGGGCGCGTCGAGTACGCCTATTCGCTCATGGCGGGGGCGGCGGGCATCGACATGGCGCCGACGCGCCTCCTCGTCGAGAACGGGCGCGCCCACTTCATGACCCGCCGCTTCGACCGCGACCCCGACGGAGTTAAGGTGCATCTGCAGACGCTGTGCGGACTCGCCGGACTCGACTACAACCAGGTCGCGACCCACGACTACGCCCAGTACCTGCAGCGCATCGAGGCGCTCGGCCTGGGTGCCGAGTCGGTCGAGCAGGGCTGGCGCCGGATGGTGTTCAACGTCGCGGCCGCGAACTGCGACGACCACACGAAGAACTTTTCGTTTCTCTTTCGGCCCGGCGACGGCTGGCACCTCGCCCCCGCCTACGACGTCACCTACGCGTACAACTCCGAGTCGGTGTGGGTCCACCAGCACTTGATGAGCGTCAACGGTCGCTTCCAGGACATCAGGCAATCGGATGTGCTGACCGTCGCCGATCGGTTCGGCGTGCAGGGCGCGAAGCGCATCCTTGCTGAGGTTCTGGATGCCGTCGCCCAGTGGCCGACGTTCGCCGCTCAGGCAGACGTGCCCGCCGAGATGGCATCAGCCGTCGCCGTCGACCACCGGGTCGGGTCGCTCGCCCGGGCGTGACCACTGCGCCCGGCGAGGTAGCCCGCGAGGTGCTCTGCGAGTTCCTCGGAGTCCTGCCCGGCTCCCCCGATGTAGGTCGAGCGTCGACGGCGCAACAGCGAGGTGCCCATCACGTACAGGCCTGGTGATTTCGGGATGACGCCACCTTCGTGCGGCAGGCGTCCCTTGTAGTCGAGCACCGGCACGTGGAGCCAGGAGTAGTCGGGGCGGTAGCCGGTTGCCCAGACGATCGTCCCCACCTTCTCGCGGGCGAGGTCGAGTTCGAGCAGTGGCGCATCATCCACGACTGTCGGGTCGGCCCGGGTCGGCTCCGAGAGACCATCGACGCCGGTTTCAGCCCAGGTGTCGAAACGGTCGAGCAGCCTGTCGAGCTTCAGATCGGCGAGCCTCACGGTGTTGGCGAGGCCACCCGAAAACTGTGCGACGCCGTCGTGGATGCGGCCGACTCGGCCGACCACCCGCACGCCTTTCGCCCGCAGCGACGCGATGTCGACGGTGCGGTGGTCGTCGCTTCCGACGAGCTGCGGTGAGGGCACATGCCGGGCGCGGATGATGTCATCGATCTCGTCGAAGCGTTCGTCGAGAACGCCGACGGCATCCATCCACCAGAAGATGTCGCGGCCTCGGTAGCTGCGCGGCATCCGCACGTGCTCCCCCGCGGCGAGGGTGACGTCGCGGCCCGCGCGCGCGATCTCGTCGGCGAGTTGGGCGCCGCTCGCGGAGGCCCCCACGACGAGTACTCCCCCGTCGGCGAGCGACTCCGGCGACCGGTACGACTTCGAGGTGAGAGAGAGGATGCCGTCGGGCACCCCGTCGGCGACCGGTGGCAGGTTCGCGATGCCGCTGCCGCCGTTGG
>NZ_JANMSQ010000303.1:0-3785 GCF_031389465.1 Pseudolysinimonas sp. | reverse complement strand
CACCAGTCGCGACTACCAGCCCACCGGCCGCCCGAAGGGCCCCCAGAAAAGAAGGAAACCCCCGAACTAATATGTTCGAGGGTTTCCTATGTCCTGAGACAGGACAATGTCGGGCTGACAGGATTTGAACCTGCGACCCCCTGACCCCCAGTCAGGTGCGCTACCAAGCTGCGCCACAGCCCGTGGCATGCGCCGCCCCCTTTGGGGAAGAGTCCGGCACGGCCTCCTACTCTAGCCGACCTCGCGCGGGAGCCAACGCGACGTGATCCAATGTCGGTGGTTGCCGCTTGTCTATGACCATGGTCAGCTTCCGCGACGAGACTCCGACGGGCGATTTCGCGCTCGTCGACGAGCGGATGAGGGCGGATGCCGGGGTGATCGAGGCGATCGTCGCCGCCGACCGGATGATCGCATCCATGACTGCCGCGAAGTTGGAGCTGATCGAGTTCGCGCACACCACTCAGATCGGTCCGACGCCTCACGCGCTCGCCGAGCGGGAGTTCCGCGCCGAACTGGCGACCGCGCTCCGCATTTCGGAACGTGGTGCCGAGAACCTCATCGGTGAGGCCGAGATTCTCGCCCGCTACCTGCCGGCCACCCGCGCCGCCCTCGCCGACGGGCGCATCACACCTCGTCAGGCCAGCATCCTCGTCGACGAACTCGGCGGCCTTGACGACCACGAGCGCGACGAGATCGAGCGGCACATGCTCGACGCCGCCGATCAGTCGGTGGCGTCGTTTCAGCGGGCGGTGAGGCGTCTGCGCGAGACCCGGGATGCCGACCAGGCAGTCGACCGGCATCGCCGCGCACGAGAGGGTCGCCAGGTCACCTGCCAGCCCGCACGTGACGGCATGGCCTGGCTCGTTGCGCATCTTCCGGCGGCCGAAGCCCTCGCGATCGACAGCCGACTCGACGACCTCGCGCGCGGGCTAGCCCGACTCGGCGCCGACCGTACGGGCGAAGATCGCACCATCGCGCAGCTGCGCGCCGACGCGCTCGGCGACGTGTTGCTCGACCGCGACACGCTCGCATCCCGCCGGTTCGGTGATGCCAAGCCCACCGTCGTCGTGACGGTTCCGATCTCGGTGCTCATGGGCAAGTCCGAAGAGTCCGCAGAGCTCCTCGGCTACGGCCCGATCGACGCCGAGACCGCACGCGAACTGACGGCTGAAGCACCCGTGCTCCGCCGGATGTTCACCGACCCCCGCGACGACGCGATCCTCGCCCTCGGTCGCACCCGCTATCGCGTGACCGAAGACCTGCGCCTCTGGCTCGCCGTCCGCGACGGCCGCTGTCGGTTCGTCGGATGCTTCCGTCGCACCGCGGCGAGCGACGTCGACCACAAACGTGCCTGGGCGGAGGGCGGCGCGACGGATGACGACAACCTCGGGCACCTCTGTCGCGGCCACCACACCCTCAAACACGAGACGCGCTGGCGGATCGAGGCGATCCACCCCGACGGCACCATCGACTGGATCTCCCCGACCGGCCGCCGACATCGATCGCGACCGGCTCGCACCGTGGGAGCCCTCGGAACCGACCCTCCGTAGCCGGGTTTCGAGATTTCGTCAACCTTCGGAAGCCCGTCACACGTCGCGTGAGTGACCGCGGCACATGCGCTGCGGCTCACCGAACGGAGCAACCGATGCGTACCTCTCACCGCACTCGCCTCATCCAGCTCGGCACCGCACTGACGGGCGCCGCGCTCCTCATGGGCGTCACCGTCGGGCCGGCCGCCGCCGCGCCGCCGCCCGAAGACGACCACGCCACGATCGCGTACCCATCCCCGCACACGCCGATTGCCGAGCTCTTCAAGCTCGACACGACAGTGCCGACCGTCAAGCTTCCGGACTGCAAGGGGCTCCTCTCCCCCGACGCACCGAGCCTGTTCGGGGCCTACCTCTCCGGCGTTACGCCGACCGACGACGGCACGCATTCGGCAGTGATCTCCGGCATCATCACGGCGAACCGCGGCACGGTCTGCGCGTGGCACGTGAGTAAGACGAAGAACTACATCCAGTTCTCGGTCACGCCGATCTCGGAGTCGCAACGCGCCACGATCATCGCTGACTGGGTGGCACGCTTCGGCACCTCCGGCTACGGGGTCGGCGGTCGCAACCTCATCTTCCACTCCGGCTCCATCACGACGACGGAGTCGGCCATGCTGCTGGAAGAGGGCCTCTACATCACGGCCACCCCGGTCGACGGAACGATGTTCCCGGCCTTCATCCAAGCCCAGGGCGACCACATCTACGACCTGACCCACTGAGCGGCACCCGGAGCGGCACCCGGAGCGGCACCGACTCACCGACCCCTACCGGCGGCCCGGATCCAGCGGTTTTCAAGAACCGACTGTCCGCGGTCGCCGGTACCGTGGGGGCATGCCGACGCCTCCGCATGCCGCCGACAGCCACGACCTCATCCGCGTCATCGGTGCTCGCGAGAACAACCTCAAGAACATCAGTCTCGAGATCCCCAAACGTCGGCTGACGGTGTTCACCGGGGTGTCGGGTTCGGGCAAGTCGAGCCTCGTCTTCAGCACGATCGCCGCCGAGTCCCAACGGCTGATCAACGAGACCTATCCCGCGTTCGTGCAGGGCTTCATGCCGAGCCCCGGGCGACCGGATGTCGACGTCCTCGACGGACTGACGACGGCGATCATCGTCGACCAGGAGCGGATGGGCGCGAACGTGCGCTCGACCGTCGGCACCGCCACCGACGCCAACGCGATGTTGCGCATCCTGTTCAGCCGCATGGGTGAGCCGCACATCGGTTCCCCGCAGGCCTTCTCGTTCAATGTCGCCTCCGTCACCGGCACCGGGTCGGCGACCGTCGAAACCGCGAGCGGCACGACGATCGACCGCGAATTCACGATCACCGGCGGCATGTGCCCGAGCTGCGACGGCATGGGCAACGTGAGCGACATCGATCTCACCCAGCTCTTCGACGAGACCAAGTCGCTCACCGAGGGCGCGCTGACGATCCCCGGCTACAACGCCGAAGGCTGGGCGGTGCGCCTCTTCTTGGAGTCGGGCCTCGTCCCGGCCGACAAGCCGATCAAGGACTTCACCGCCGAAGAGAGGCACGACTTCCTCTACAAAGAGGCGACCAAGGTCAAACTCGCCGGCATCAACATGACCTTCACCGGACTCATTCCGCAGGTTCAGAAGTCGTTCCTCTCCAAAGACGTCGAAGCGCTTCAGCCGCACATCCGCGCGTTCGTGGAGCGTGCCGTCACCTTCACCGCGTGTCCCGAGTGCGAAGGCACCCGGCTGAGCGCCGCCGCTCGGTCGTCGAAGATCGCCGGCATCAGCATCGCCGACGCCTGCCGCATGCAGATCAACGACCTCGCCGCGTGGGTACGCGGCCTCGAGGCGACGCACATCGGGCCGCTGCTGGAGAACCTTCAGCAGACCCTCGACTCGTTCGTCGAGATCGGGCTCGGCTACCTGAGCCTCGACCGTCCATCGGGAACGCTCTCCGGCGGCGAAGCGCAGCGCACCAAGATGATCCGGCACCTCGGCTCGAGCCTCACCGACGTCACCTACGTCTTCGACGAACCGACGGTGGGGCTGCACCCCCACGACATCCAACGCATGAACGACCTGTTGGTGCGGCTGCGCGACAAAGGCAACACCGTGCTTGTCGTCGAGCACAAGCCCGAGACGATCGCGATCGCCGACCACGTCGTCGATCTCGGGCCCGGCGCCGGTACGAAAGGTGGCGAGATCCAGTTCGAGGGCACCGTCACCGCCCTGCGCGCGAGCGACACACTCACCGGGCGA
>NZ_JANMSQ010000278.1:0-2152 GCF_031389465.1 Pseudolysinimonas sp. | reverse complement strand
CACCAGTTACGGCGGAGTGTCGGTGCAGTTCCCGGATGGTGTTCTCGGCATCCAGGTGATCGGGGTCGACCAGCCCTACGGGAGCATGCACCGCATCGCGGTCGACCAGGGTTCGTGGTTCGTCGATCGGGACGCGCTGCGACTCGCCCCGCCGATCGTGGTGAGCGAGGAGGTCTGGGAGCGACTCGGCTCGCCCGACCTGCGGATGGATCCGCGCATCCAGATCGTCACGGCGACCGGTCCGGTTGAAGCGATCATCGTCGGGATCACGCCGAAACAGTCGCTCGACGGTTCGTACCTGGTGGCCTACCTCCTCAACGACGACTACGACGCCCTCGTGCCGCAGGATCCGCAGTACCCGCAGATCCCCAACTACGAGGCCTGGGTGCCGCCGGAAGCGGCCGACCAACTGATCCCGCTCATCCAGCGCGACATCGGCGCGGCTCTCGGCGAGGGCTGGCAGGTCGACGTGCAGCGGCAGGACTACCTCGCCTGGGAGGGAGCCGGTGACCCGTTGTTCATCCCGAAAGTTGTCGTCACGGGCATCGCAATCCTGGTGATGGCGCTCGGTGCCTTGGGCCTGCTCAACATCGCTCTCGTGTCGGTGCGGCATCGCATCCGCGAAATCGGCATTCGTCGGGCATTCGGCGCGACGGCGGGGCGGGTGTTCTTCTCGGTGATGATGGAGAGCGTCGTCGCGACCTTCGTGGCGGGACTTGCGGGTGTGCTGCTTGCGATCCTGCTGATCCGTAACCCGATCACCGAGTCCTACCTCGCTCTCGCCATCCAAGACATCCCGGGATTCCCGGTCGAGGCGGCGCTCATCGGCCTCGGGGCCGCGACTCTCGTCGGTGCGCTCGCGGGGCTGCTGCCCGCGCTCGTCGCCGTCCGGGTGAAGGTGATCGACGCCATCCGTTACTAGAAGTGAGCCAAACTCCCTCTGTTGCAGACGGGAGGAGAGCTGTCATGATGCGGGCATGAGGCGCCTTCCCGCATCCTTGCTCGCGATCACCCTCGCCGTCACGCTGAGCGCGTGCTTCCCCGGCGGCGGTACGCCGGGCCCGACCGGCTCATCCACCAGCACCCCGACGGAAGAGGCAACCCCGACCCCGACCCCGACGCCCGAAACGGCGCCGGCGCGCGCCGACCTCGCCCTGTCGCCCGAAGGGATGGGCACGCTCGTCTTCGGCGTCGCGCCCTCGGTTGACCCGGCGACGCAGATGCTCGTGAACGATCCCGAGTACTGCACGGATGCGAACGCCGGCTTCGGGACCGGCTTCGCGGCGGGCAGCCCGGAGGCGACCCTGTGGGTACCGATCCCGGCGTACCGGGACGGCCTCTACGGGGACTTCGGCGTGTGGGTCGAGGCCGGCGTCCTTGACCGCATCGACCTGTACGACGGCACGATCCCGACAACCGCGGGCATCCGCATCGGTGATTCCCGCGCCAGCGTTGTCGCGGCCTACTCGAGCGCGACCATCGTTGCGGAGTACCTCACCGACATCTACGTGATCACCGGCTCGGCCGGTTCGCTCCAGATTGAGGTCGCACGCCAGCCGACCGACATGGCGTACTGGGACGGCAGCGAGGTCGAGACGGTGAGGTACATTCACGCCGTGCAGACGGGCCACCCACCGTTCACCGTCGCCGCCTCGGAGAACATCGCGGGCTCCTGCCCGTTCTGATCCCCAGAGCCCGATGACGGCGGGGCGGGTGTCGCTCCCCGGAGCGGCTCGCCCCCGCGGGTACCGTGACCGCATGGCCACGAGCACCCGGTCGTCGAGCGCCCGCGCGCGCTCGACCTCCCGCGCGCGCTCGACTGGCGCCGCCGCCACCAAGCGCTACCCGAAGGGCAGGTCGCCGGCGAAGACCGAGGAGCCCGGTGCGCTCACCAGTCTGTGGATGGGACTCGCCCACATCGTCGGTGGCTCGGCTCGGCTGTTCGGCAAAGAGACTCTCGCCCCCGAGGAGCGCCGCGACGGTGTGCCGTTCCTGTTGATCGTGCTCGCGATCGGCGGTGCGATCGTCGAGTGGTTCAACCCGAGCCACGAGGTCGCAATCGCCCTCGACGCGTACACCTTCGGCGGACTGTTCGGCCGGGTCGCTTTCGCGTTGCCGGTCATCATGCTGGTGTTCGCTGTCTGGCTGTTCC
>NZ_JANMSQ010000244.1:0-25088 GCF_031389465.1 Pseudolysinimonas sp. | reverse complement strand
CGGGTCAGGAACGAGGTGATCTCGGGCGCAGGAAGGCCCGGGTAGGTCACGAGTCCGGCGTGGATGCGGTGGCTGAGATCGACGATCCGTTTCGGCGCTTCCGCGGCCGATTTCTCGATCCCGCGCGAGCCCTTATGCCGTTCCTCGACGACCTCGAGCGCATCGAGCTGCACCGACCCGACCATCGCCAGGCCGAGGTGGCGCACGAACAGCTCGCCGATCTGCTCGGGTGTCTCGTCGCCGATGGGGAGGTCGAGGCGAAACCCCTCGGCCGTGAGACTGCCGCCGTTGGCGAACGTGATCCGGGCATCGAAGCGGGCGCGGTGCTCCGTGGGTCGAGGGTCAGGCATGCGATCTCTCCTTGGTCTGGACGAACCCGACGACGAGGGCGACGACGGCGAGGATGGCGGGGATGAGCAGGTTGGCCCCGGCGAGCACAACCAGCGCACCGACGAGGGCGACGGAGACGACCGCCATCCACCACCCGACGCTGAAGCGATCGAGCAGGCGCACGGCGGCGATCATCCCGAGCAGGTAGACGGCGACCATCGATGAGGTATGGATGAGGACGAACACCTCGAGATCGAGATCGAGGGCGAATCGAATGGCCGTGTAACCGAGGCACGTGACAGCCGTGAGCAGCAACCCTCGCCGCGGCACCTCGCCTCCGGCGGCGCCGGGAGCGAACCAGCGCGGCAGATCCCCGTCACGACCGAGCGACGCCGCGAGGTTTCCGAAGGCCGGCACGTAGACGTTGAGCACTCCGAGCACGACGATGACGGCGATCCCCGCGACGACGGCCGGCCCGATCCCGGGCAACGTGACAGCGACGAGGTCGATGAGCGGCACCAGGCTGCTGCCGCCCTCAGCGCCCGACACCATCACCGTCGCGACCTGGAGCGCGAGATAGGCGATGCCGACCACGATGACCGCGATCGCAGTCGCAAGCGGGAGCGTGCGGCGCGGATTCTTGAACTCGCCCGCCCAGTGGGTGATCGCCTCCCAGCCCGCGAACGCCCAGACGAAGAGACTGATCGCGAGGCCCACCCCGACCCAGCCGTGCGGCAGGAACGGCTGGAGATTGGCTGGCTGAGCGACCGGCACCGCGCTCGCGACCACGGTCACCACGACGACGACGAGCAGTGCACTCAGACCCAGTTGCACGCCGCTGCTGACCCGCAGGCCTATCCAGGCGAGACCGATTGCGACGAGCAGGAAGCCCGCACCGACGACGCCGATCCACTCGCGGGGCAGGCCCACGACGGCCGCGAGGTATTCGCCACCGAGGGTCGCGACCACCGGAGCGCCGAACCCGCAGCCGAAGAAGAACCAGTAGCCGGTCATCCGCGCCGCTGTCGCGCCAAGCGCGAGCCGCACGAACGTCGCCACGCCGCCGGCGTCGGGGAAGCGCGCCGCGAGTGCCGCGAAGGTGCCGGCGAGCGGGATCGAGATCACGAAGACAATCGCAACCGCCAGGATCGACGCCGGCCCGGCGACATCGGCGGCAAGACCGGGAAGCACGAGGATTCCGGTGCCGAGCACCGCGGCGATATAGAGAGCTGATGCCGACGGCAGCCCGATCCTGCCCTCGTGACTCACCTGTCCAGTCTGGCGGTCAGCCACTGACATGCGCGCGCGAGTTTCGGCCAACGCGTGGGAGTGGTTTCAACACGCCCGCTGCGCGGCCTACTCAACCAGCGAAGAGACTTGTCGTTCCCGGATGATCTCGGCGTAGCGCTTTCCGGAGTCCTTCACGATGCGCTCCTGGGTCTCGTAGTCGACCCGCACGATGCCGAAGCGTTTCGAGTACCCGTAACCCCACTCGAAGTTGTCCATCAACGACCAGACCAGGTACCCCCGCACGTCGGCCCCTGCCTCCCGTGCGCGGATCGCCGCGGCCAGGTGCCGCTCGATGTAGTCCTGCCGCGCCACATCGCGCACCCGCCCGTCGACGAGTTCGTCGGGGAAGGCGGCTCCGTTCTCGGTGATCAACAGCGGGGTGCCGGGGTAGTCCTTCGTGAGGCGCAGCAGCAGCTCTTCGAGGGCATCCGGGGCGATGTTCCAGCCCATGTCGGTGAGCGGGCCGGCCTGCGGCAGGAACTCGACGTGCTCGCTGCCCGGCCACGGCGAGCCGACAGCAGCACCGTGGCCGTCATTGCCGACGCGCGGCGAGCGGCCGTTCCACTCGGTCACGGTGACGGTCGAGTAGTAGTTGACGCCGAGCACGTCGATGGGGGCCGCGATCTTCACCAGATCGCCGTCGCGCACGAACGCCCAGTCGGTGATCCCCGCCGTGTCGAGCAACAGGTCGTCGGGGTAAGCCCCGCGCAGGATGGGTTCGGTGAACGCGCGATTGGCGAGCGCGTCGATGCGCCGCACCGCCTCCTCGGCATCGTCGGATCCCGGCCGCGGCACGTGGAAGTTCAGCGTCGCCGACACTTCGGGGGCGTTGCGGGCAGCCCGACGGATCTCGGGCACGGCGAGCCCATGCGCGAGGTTGAGGTGGTGCATCGCGGCGAGCGCGGCGGCGCCGTTCCGGCGACCCGGTGCGTGCACGCCAGACCCGTAGCCGAGGAAGGCCGAGCACCACGGTTCGTTGAGCGTCGTCCACATCGCCACCCGGTCGCCGAGCACCTCGACGATGCGGGCCGCGTACTCGGCGAAACGTTCCGCCGTGTCGCGCGCGGGCCAGCCGCCGGCATCCTCGAGCTCCTGCGGCAGGTCCCAGTGATAGAGCGTCGCCACCGGGCGGACGCCGCGCGCGAGCAGCCCGTCGACGAGGCGCGAGTAGAACGCGACGCCCTTCGGGTTGAGGTCGCCACGCGCGCCCGGCTGCACCCGTGGCCAGGAGATCGAGAACCGGTACGCCTCCAATCCGAGCGACTGCATCAGGTCGAGGTCGGCATCCAGGCGGTAGTAATGGTCGGCGGCGACGTCGCCGTTCTCGCCGTTCCAGGTGCGGCCGGGGGTGTGGCTGAAGGTGTCCCAGATCGAGGGGCCACGGCCGTCCTCATGAGCAGCCCCCTCGATCTGGTAGGCCGCGGTCGCCGCGCCGATCAGGAAGTCCTTCGGAATCGCGGTCATCGCGTCACAGCGCGTCGAGCGCCGTGAGGAGGTCGGCGGTCAGATCGTCGACATCCTCGATGCCGACCGACAGACGCACGACCGAATCGGGCACCTCGAGCTCGGTGCCGCGCACCGACGCGTGGGTCATCTCGGTGGGGTAGCAGCCGAGCGACTCGACACCGCCGAGCGACTCCGCCAACTGGAACAGCCGCGTGGATTCTGCGAAGCGGCGGGCGGTTGCTCCGTCCGCGAGCTGCACCGAGATCATCCCGCCGAATGCGCTCATCTGCGCGGCGGCGAGGTGGTGTCCGGGGTGGTCGGGCAGGCCCGGGTAGTAGACGGCGGTGAGCTTCGGATGCCCGACGAGCTTCTCAGCGATCGTGGCGGCGTTCGACGAATGCCGGTCCATGCGCACCGCAAGCGTCTTGATGCCGCGGATGGTGAGCCAGGCATCCATCGGCCCCGAGACGGCGCCGACCCCGAACTGCAGGAAGGCGACCTTATCGGCGAGGCTCTCGCCATCGACCTGGGTGTCGTCGCGGAGGATGACCGCTCCGCCGAGCACGTCGCTGTGACCGCCGAGGTACTTCGTCGTGGAATGCACGACCACGTCGGCGCCCAGCGCGAGCGGCTGTTGCAGATACGGGGTCGCGAAGGTGTTGTCGACGACGACCACAGCGCCGAACTCGTGGGCGATCGCAGCCACCGCGGCGATGTCGGTGATCTTCATCAGCGGGTTACTCGGGGTCTCGACCCAGACGACCTTCGTGGCGTCGGGCCGGATCGCCGCGCGCACGGCATCCAGGTCGCTCATGTCGACGGTGGAGATGGATGCGCCCCACGGCACGAACACCCGGCTCACCAGACGGTGGGTGCCGCCGTAGACGTCGTTGCCCATCAATACGTGCGCGTTCGGGGCGAGAATCGCCCGCAGCAGGGTGTCTTCGGCGGCGAGGCCCGACGCGAAGCTGAACGCCCGATCGCCGCCTTCAAGACTCGCCAGGAGCGTTTCGAGCGCCGTGCGGGTCGGGTTGCCGCCACGGGCGTACTCGTAGCCGTTTCGGAATCCGCCGATGCCGTCCTGCACGAACGTCGTCGTGAAGTAGACGGGCGGGATGACCGACCCGGTCGTCGGGTCGAAGTCCTGACCCGCGCGAATCGCGCGCGTCGAGAAACCGTGGTCGGAAACGTTCATGGGTGCGGGTGTCCTAGGAGCCGAGGAAGGTGAGCAGGTCGTGGCGGGTCAGCACCCCGGCGGGTTTGCCGTCGTCCACCACGAGCAACGCGTCGACCGTTGCCAGGGTTTCCCGCGCCACGTCGAGCGACTCGTTGACGCCGATCAGCTTCAGCGGCGGCGAGACGAAGTCTTCGAGCGCGTCGGTGAGCTGCGCGCGGCCCGAGAAGATGGCATCCACGAGCGCCTTCTCGTCGATCGACCCCATCACCTCGCCCATCACTACCGGCGGCTCCGCGGTGAGCACCGGCATCTGCGAGATGTCGTAGCGACGCATCTTGTCGATCGTGTGGCGCACGGTGTCGCTCGGATGCACGTGGATGAGCTCCGGCAGGTCGCCCTCTTTCGCGCCGACGACGTCGGCGACCGTCGCGCCCGACTCGGCCGGGTGGAAGCCGTAGGAGCGCATCCATTTGCCGTTGAACACTTTGCCGTGGTAGCCGCGCCCGCCGTCGGGCAGCAACACGACAACGACCGCGTCGGCGGGCAGGTCGCGTGCGGCCTTGAGCGCCGCGGAGACCGCGAGGCCCGACGAACCACCGACCAGCAACCCTTCCTCGCGCGCGAGGCGGCGGGTGATCTCGAACGACTCGGCGTCACTCGACGCGATGATCTCGTCGACGACGCTCGGGTCGTAGGCGGTCGGCCAGAAGTCTTCGCCGACGCCTTCGACGAGATACGGGCGCCCGGTGCCGCCGGAATACACCGAACCTTCCGGGTCGGCGCCGATTACCTTGATGTCGGGGTTCTGCTCCTTGAGGTACTTGCCCGCACCCGAGATGGTGCCGCCGGTACCGACACCGGCCACGTAGTGGGTGACCTTGCCATCGGTGTCGCGCCAGATCTCGGGACCCGTTGTCTCGTAGTGCGAGAGCGGGCCGTTGATGTTGGAGTACTGATCGGGCTTGAATGCCCCCGGGATCTCCTTCACCAACCGGTCGGACACCGAGTAATACGAGTCAGGGCTGTCGGGCGCGACGCTCGTCGGCGTCACCACGATTTCAGCGCCGTAGGCCAGCAGCACGTTCCGCTTGTCTTCGCCGACCTTGTCGGGCAACACGAAGACGCAGCGGTAGCCGCGCTGCTGTGCGACGAGCGCGAGGCCGATGCCGGTGTTGCCCGACGTCGGCTCGACGATCGTGCCGCCCGGATTCAGCTTGCCCTCACGCTCGGCTGCGTCGATGATGCGGGCCGCGATCCGGTCTTTGCTCGACCCGCCAGGGTTGAGGTACTCGATTTTCGCGAGCATCGTCGCCTGGATGCCGTCCGTCACCTTGTTGAGCTTGACGAGCGGCGTGTTCCCGACGAGGTCGAGCACCGTTTCCGCGTACTTCATTCCCCGATCCTACGGCGCGGTGGAGCATGTGACGGGGGCCCGTTCGGACCCCCGTGCGTCCCCAGCGCCGACACCCGTCCCGGCCTTCGGCTGTCGGAAACTCAGGCCACCGGGAGAGATGCCGGAGGCAGCTCGCCGGCGTCGATGAGGGCCTGGGCGACGAGCTTGAGGCGAGCGTCGATCGCCTGACCCATGTCGCGCGCCAGGTCGGGATGCGTACGCACGAGAGCGTCGATCACCGGCAGCGGGATGAACAGCACCGCGAGGTCGACGAGTGCGACGACTTCGGCGCCGGCGACCTGACGGGTCAGGGCGGTGACCCCCAGCACGTCGTCGCGGCCGAGCTGGCTGACTCGCAGCATCGCACCCCTCGAGGCTGGCACGCTCAACTCGACGTTGCCGCTGATGATCACCCGCACGCCATCGGGCACTGCCCCGGCCCGTTGCACGACCTCGCCCTCACCGTACTGCTGAAGGCGCGCGCCCTGATCGGCGAGCGCGACAGCCTCGGGGACGGTCAGGTAGAAGCGTGGGGCGAGTCTGGCGAGGTGCTCCCGGGTGCGTTGCGGCGTCGCGAAGTTGTCGGTGAGGTCACGGTCGAGGTGCAGTCCGGCCCGTCGGGCGGCGTACCAGAGTCGTTTGCGAAACAGCCCGACCGACATGTATTGCCGCGCCGGCGAGGTGAGAGCGAAGTTGATCTCGTACTTCGACTTCGCGAGCGGGATCGCATAGGGCGTCTCATCGGGATGCCGCTCGGGCAGCCCCAACGCGACATCGATCATCACGTCCATCACCAACTGCGGGGGGTCGTCGGTGGCGAAGCGCACGATGTCGGATGCCTCGTACGGCGAGGTCGCCCGGGAGAGATTCCGGAACGAAGCACCCGACAGTGTCGAGTTCGGGATGACGAGAATGCCGTTGGAGGTGTCGAGGTGCGTCGCGCGCCAGTTGACCGCGATGACCCGGCCCTTGCCGTCAGGCGTGAGGATGAAGTCGCCGATCTCGAACGGCTGCTCGAACAGCAGGAAGAGCCCGGAGAGCACCGAGCCGACAGCGTTCTGGAGCGCGAGGCCGATGACGATCGACCCGATGCCGAGCGCGGTGAAGAAGCCCCCGATATCTGCCTGCCAGATCCAGCCGAACAACACCGCGAGACAGATCGCAATGAGCAACACGCGGGCGATGTCGACGAAGATCGACGGGATGCGGTTGCGCCAGGTGCCCTCCTTCGCGGTGACGAAGACGGCGAGGTTGAGCCCGTTGAGCAGTACCAGGATCACCACGAAGCCGAACGCCGTTGCCGCGACTTTGGGCCAGGTGAACTCCGCGTTCCCCGCCGCCTCGGGGATCTGGGTGAACAGGATGATGAGCGCCCCGAGCGGCGCGAGCACGTTCCGCATGAGCAACACGATTCGCGCACCGGGTGAACCCCGACGCACCATGGCGGTGTGCCACTCGCCGAGCACGAGCAACGCGATCGGGAGGCCGACGATGACCGAGACGGTCGGCCAGAACCACGGCTCGGCGGCGATATCGGCGAGGATCTCGATCATCAGGTCAGAGCTCGGTCGCGGCAGGGTCGACGCGCCACACCCGCTGCCAGCCGGACGCGGTCTCGACAACTCCGGCATCGGTGTACGGCAGTACATCGGGGATCTTGTCCACCACCCGTTGAGTGAGGAAGACACCCGACTCGGTCGCTCCGCCCTGGAGCCGGAACGCGAGACTCACGGCGTCGCCCCACAGGTCGTAGACCATCGACGTGCGCCCGATGAGGCCGCTCGTGACGGTGCCGGTGTCCATGCCGACGCGCACGTGGATGTCGGCGCCTTGCTGGGCGCCGAAGCGCTCGACGATGCGGGCGATGTCGAGCGAGAACGCGACGGCCCGCCGGGCGTTGTCGACGCGCGGCACGCTGAGCCCACAGCTGGCGAGGTAGCCGGCCCGCGTGCTGCGCACCCGCTCCACCCCGTGCTCCTCGGCGGCGTCGTCGAACGCCCGGAAGATCTCGTTGAGCAGGTCGAGCGACTTCTCGGAGTCGATGCCGCGGCCGTACTCTTCGAACCCCACGACGTCGGCAAAGAGCACCGTCACTTCTTGGTGGTCCTGCACGATCGTGCGCGCACCTTCGCGGTAACGCTTGGCAACCGCCTCGGGCATGAGGGTGCGCAGCAGCCTCTCGTTCTCGACGCGCTGCTCCTCGAGCAGTGCGTTCTTCAGTTCGAGGCTGCGACTCATCTCGTTGAACGCCGCCGCGACATCGGCGAGTTCGTCGCTCTCGCCCGCCTCCACCTGTACGCCGGTCTCCCCGGCGGCGATGCGGCGGGCGGCATCCCGGAGGCGATACAGCGGCCGCACCGCGAAGCCGGCGATGAACACAGAGATGAGCGACACGATGCCGACCAGGATCGCGGACGAGATGGCGAGCCGACTGGTGAAGTCGGCCACGGGAGCGAGGGCTTCGCTGGCGTCGATCTCGGCGATGATCGCCCATTCGAGCCCCGCCGGCTTGACGGGTGCGTAGGCCGCGATCGATTGATCGCCAAGGTAGTTGGCCGACGTCTCGATCCCCGACCTGCCGTCCAGAGCGAGCTCCGCGGCCTTGGTGTCGACGCGTTGGATGAGCAGCGTCTGTCCGGTCTCGACGGCACGCTCAGCTTCGCCGATCGGCAGTCCGACAGCCGTCGCGGCGGCGAGGTACGCCTCCGGGTCCTGGGCCAAGTCGCGCGAGAGCGACCGCATCGTGCCATCACGCCCGACGAGATAGGCCTCTCCCGTGACACCGAGCCCGCTGTTCTGCCAGTCGCCGCCGCCCGTCATGATGGCGTCGATCCGCTCAGAGGGCAGCCGCACGCCGATCGCTCCGACGATCGCATCGTCACTCGCGAGCGGGGCGACGGCCCAGCCAGTGGGCGCGTCAAGTGCTGGCGCGTACGGTTCGAAGTCGGCGAACGTCACCGAGTCGAGGCGGTTACCCGACATCGCCTGCTGAAAGGCGAGAGCGAGGTTGGAGTAGCTGTGGGGCCCATCCACGAGGTCGGCGCCGAGGTCGACGTCTTTGTTGACGGAATAGACCACCTGCCCCGACAGCGAGATGAGAACAAGCCCCGGATACTCCGAGAGACGGGCGAGGCGGCGGAGGTAGTCGTGGTGTGCGGCGTGCGCCGCCGACCACGTGCTGCCGTCGCCCGCGTCGTCGACCGCCGAGGCGTCGTCGCCGCCCTTCACGGTGTAGTGGTACAGCAGGTAACGCGCCGACGCCGAGGCCGGGATGAAGCTCGACGCGTCGACCTCCTCGCCGCTGGCCTCGTTGAGTCGCGGGCCGAAGTCGTCGGTGAAGAACGCAACGAGTTCGGCCTCTTGCTCCGGCGTGAGCACCGCCTCGGACACGCCGCCGGCGGCAGTGACAGCGTCGTCCGCGATCGCGGCAGTGTCGAGCTCGGCGACCGCGCTCGAGAAGGCGAGCTCAGCATCCACGACAGCGCTGTCCCGGCTTGCCAACAGCAGCGACGCCTCGATCGAATCGAAGAGGTTGAGGATCTCGCGGGCACGTGAGTCACGCACCTCGGTGAGCCGGGCCTCCGCCGCGTTGGTGAGCGACTCGGTGCCATTGATGTAGCCGATGACGCCGACCACCACATTCGACCCGACGCTCACGAGCAGCAGCATGAGCAGCAACAGCGACTTGATGCTCAGCGAATGGCGGCGGCGCACCCGCGCGGCGACATGGTCGCCGGGAGCGTCATCGACCGTCACCGCAAGCCTCCTGGGGGCATGAGTACGCGCTCTGAGAAAGAGTTGCCCTACTTTAGCGGGTGCCACGTTCAGCGCACCCCCGGCTCCATCGGGGATGATGAGGGGGACAGGTCCACTACACACAGGAGCGCGCATGGCCACGCCCCCAAATCGTCCCGCACAGCCGACCATCAAGGAGCAGCGCGCCGACAAGCGCGCCGCCCAGCTCGCGGCGTTCAAAAAGCAAGAGGCGGCTCGCAAGCGCAATCGCATCCTCGGAATCGTGGCGGCGGTTGCAGCGCTCGTGCTCGTCGCCGGAACGGTGACGACGGTGCTCGTGCTGAACGCCACCCCGCAACAGGTCGATGAGGAACTGGTGAGCGGCGATTACGCGGATCGACTGCAGCTCTACCCTGATCTCGAAGCCACCCACACCGAGAATCGGGTCAGCTATGACCAGTCACCGCCGGTCGGTGGCGCCCACAACCCGGCGTGGCTCAACTGCGGCGTCTACGACGAAGAGCAGCAGAGCGAGAACGTCGTGCACACGCTCGAGCACGGAGCGGTGTGGATCGCCTACGACCCGGCTTCGACCACCGACGCCGAGATCGCGGCTCTGGTCGAGCTCGCGCCCGACACCTACACCGTCATCTCACCCTACGACGGCCTCGGTGAAGCGATGGCGATCTCGGCCTGGGGCGCGCAGATGCGGTTCACCGACGTCGACGACGCTGCCGTGACCGACTTCCTCACCGACTTTTGGCGCTCGCCCGACTCCCCTGAGCCGAACGCCCCCTGCACCGGTGCACTCGACGGGCCCGGCAAGGTTTCGTGACCCGCGGGCGCGTCGTCGCGTTCGTTCTGGTGGCGGTGTTCCTGGTCGTCGGAGCGTTCGTGCTCGGTCGGGTCACCGCTGGCGTTGCGCCGAGCCCGACGACTGACAGCGCGGCCGCCGGGTTCCTGCGCGACATGCAGGTGCACCACGCCCAGGCCGTCGAGATGGCGCTGCTCGTGCGCGACCGTACCGACGACGAGACAGTGCGAACGATCGCCTACGACATCGCGGTCACCCAGGCGAGCCAGTCGGGGGCGATGTACGGTTTGCTCGACGCCTGGAGCCTCCCGCAACTCGCGTCGCAACCGGCGATGGCGTGGACCGAGCTGCCCGCACGCGACGGATCGGACAGCGGTCACCAGATGGATCCTGACGCACCAGACGGGATGCCGGGGCTCGCGACGGCCGCCCAGCTCGACGCACTACGGGCGGCTACCGGCGACGACGCGGTACGGCTCTTCCTCGAGCTGATGATCCCGCATCACGAGGGCGGGCTCGAGATGGCGGATGCCGTGCTCGCGCGCACCGACGTGCCGCAGGTGGTCAGTCTCGCGACCGGGATCCGGCGCGCCCAGCAGGCCGAGATCGTGGTGCTGCAGGATCTACTAGCGGCGCTTCCTCCGGCGGCGTGAGCCCAGCATCCATCGCGTCGGCGAGCTGTTCGGCGAACAGGCGCGCGTAGACGCCCCCGGCAGCGAGCAGCTCGGCGTGCGTGCCGCGCTCCACGATGCGGCCGGCCTCGACGACGAAGATCACGTCGGCGGCGACGACCGTCGAGAGCCGGTGCGCGATCGCCAGCGTCGTGCGGCCCTTGGAGGCGTCGTCGAGGGCTCCCTGCACGATGCGTTCCGAGACGGTGTCGAGCGAGCTGGTCGCCTCGTCGAGGATCAGCACCGCCGGATCCTTGAGCAGGACCCGAGCGATCGCGACCCGTTGCTTCTCGCCGCCCGAGAGCCGGTAGCCGCGCTCCCCGACAACGGTGTCGTAGCCGTCGGGGAACGACGCGATCGTGTCGTGGATGTTGGCCGCGCGCGCCGCCGCCTCGAGCTCGGCATCCGTCGCCTCCGGCTTCGCATACCGCAGGTTTTCGGCGATCGTCGCGTGGAACAGGTAGGTCTCTTGGCTCACGATGCCGATCGAGTCGATCAGCGACGCGTGAGTGAGTTGGCGCACATCCTCGCCCGCGAAGACCACCCGCCCCTCGGTCACCTCATGGAGGCGCGGCAACAGATACGACACCGTCGTCTTGCCGGCACCGGACGGTCCGACGAACGCGGCGTAGGTGCCCGGCTCGAGCTCGAACGAGATGCCCGTGAGTGTCGTCGACGCGTCGTCGTTCTGATCGGGATACCGGAACACGACATCCTCGAAGGCGACCTCCCCGAGCCGACGGGGGTCGACCGGCTTCGCATCGTCGGCATCCTTGATCGCCGGGACCAGGTCCAGGTACTCGAAGATGCGCGCGAACAGCGCCTGCGACGTCTGCAGGTCGAGAGCCACCCGCAACAAGCCCATCAGCGGCCACATGAGCCGGGCCTGCACCGTCGTAAACGCGACGATCGTGCCAGCGGTGACCGGGACATCCTCGAGGATCAACCACGCGGCGACGAGGTAGATGACCGCGGGGATCACCGAAAGCACGACGTTCACGATCGCGAAGAACCACTGGCCGGTCATCGCGAGCTGGATCTGCAGTTTGATCTGCCGACCGTTCTCGTCCTGGTAGCGCTCGACTTCGGTGTCTTGCCGGTTGAAGGCCTTGGCGAGCAGGACGCCCGAGACGCTCAAGGTCTCCTGCGTGATCGCCGTCATGTCGGACAGCGACTCCTGCGTTTTCGTCGCGATGCGTGCTCGGGCCTGGCCGACGCGCCGCTGCACGAACACCAGGATGGGCAGCAGCACGACTGCGACGATCGTCATCTGCCAGGAGAGCAGCAGCATGGCGACGAGGGCAGCGATGACGGTGACGGTGTTGCCGACGACGCTCTGCACCGTGTTACTCAGCACGCCCGCGACGCCACCGACATCGTTCTGCAGCCGCGACTGGATGATGCCCGTCTTGGTGCGGGTGAAGAACCCGAGCTCCATGGCTTGGAGGTGCGAAAAGAGCCGCACCCGGAGCGCACCCATGACGTTGTTGCCGATGCGCGCCGTGAGGTAGGTCTGCCCGACGCCGAGCCCGGCCGACGCGAACCAGGCAAGCAGCATGAGCCCGACGAGTTCAAGAAGTACGGGCACGTTGGGGCTTCCCTCGGGCGGGAACAGCCCGCGGTCGAAGGCCTGCTGCGTGAGCAGCGGGGGCAGCACACTGAGGGCGGCGCCGACCAGTACGAGCACGATCGTGACGATCAGCGCCCGACGGTGCGGCCGGAACAGGTCGCCGATTCGCTGGATGAGATCGGGGATGCGGGGCGCCTGCGCGTTGAGTTCGCGTTGAGCCTCGGCATCCCTGCCGCCGACCCGGTGACCTCCCGGAGGCGTCATCGCGCGGTTCGCCATATTCACCGGGGAAGCCTACGTCACGGGCTCCCTGCGCACCGGGGGACCGTCACGTTCGGGTCATGCCCGGCGGCGCGTCGGAGTGAACTGCAGCATTGCGGCGAGCGCGAGCAGGGCGACTCCGAACTGCACAAGACCGAGAGCGCCGAGCATCGGCATCGTCGTGTCACCCGCACCGGTCAGGGCGAGCGTCGGCAGCTCGGGCAGTTCCGGAGGAAGATCCAGCGTCGGCAGGTCACAGATCGCGGCGAAGATGTGCGCGGCATTCGTGACCAGCGGGTTCGACACCTTCGTGACGGTGACCGTGTAATCCAGGTTGTTCGGCACCTGGAACACCACGGTCGTCGGGGTTGCGCCGCCCGTCACACTCGAGCTTTCCACGGGGGCGTCGTCCTCGATGGTCACCTCGTACTCCTCGCCGGGCTCGAGGTCATTGATCGTCGCCGAGATCAGCGAATCGCCCTCGAGGAAGAGGCACTCGAGTGTGAGCTTGAGGTCGGGCGTCATCGGGCACTGCTCGAGCGTGACCGACTCGGCATCTTTCACGTTGGTCGCGAGGGTGTCGATGATCGTCACCGTGTAGGTCGTGTCGGGCGCGAGGTTCTCGTAAGTCAGTGACGCCGTTGCCAACGTCACGATGACCGGCGTTCCATAGCCGGGAACGGCGTTGCCGCTCTCGGTGATCGTGACGGAGTACTCGCGGCCAACGCCGAGTCCGGCGAACGTAGCGGTGATATCACCCTTGCCGCCCGCCTCCAAGCACTCGGTGACCGTGAACGAGATCTGCGGCTGCGTCGGGCAGTCCTTCACGTCAATCGGGTCGGACGTCTTCGTGATCGACGGCACGGCCTTGTCGATCACGGTCACGGTGTGGATTCCCGCCGTGACCGGGTAGCTCAGGCTGCCGTGGCTCGTGCCACCCGCGACGATCTCGTCGACCTGCACCCCGTCGATCTGCACCAGGTAGACGCGCGTCGACGTGAGGCCGCTGAGGGTCACCGTGATCTCAAGGGCGCCGTCGACCTCGGTGCAGACCTCGGAACCGACAGTCGGCTTGGTCGGATCGCTCGGGCACGCCTTGGTCGAGAAGTCGGTGCTCGTGACCGTCGTGCCTGACCCAGTGTCGGTAAGCACCACCGTCATGCCGCTTGTCGATGGTGGCACCGGAATCGTGAAGACCACCGACGTGTTGGCGCCCGGGTTGACCGGAATGTCACCGGTGATCGCGACGCCGTTCTGCCACACGACGGCCGAGTAGCTGCGCTGCGGCACCAGCTGGGAGGCGGTGACCTCGACGCCGGCGTTCGCGTTCGTGGGTGAGGTGCATTCCTTGACCGTGACAACGAGCAGGGAGTTCTGCGGGCAGCCGACGACCGTGGTCGACACCGTCTTCGTCAGACCGGCGTGCTGATCGCTGGTGACGGTCACCCGATAGGTGATCCCGGCCACCATGTTCGGCCACACCGTGGGAACGTTCGTGGACGGTGTGAAGGCCGCCCCCTCGGCGACGTCGTTCTTGAAGAGCTGGGCGGTGTAGGTCTGCCCGGCAAGCAGCTTGCTAAAGGTGGCGGTCAGCGTCGTCGTGCCGCCGATCGTGTTGCACTCCGTCGCCGTGAGGTTGATGTCGGGCGCATCGCAGGGCGTGCTTGTGCCGCTCTGGTTGACGTTCCAACCGTTGTCGCCGTCGTCGTCATGGGCGACGACTGTGACGCTCCAGGCGTTCGCCTGGGCCGGGTTGGTGAACGCAAACGTGGTCTTCGGCAGGTCGGTGCCGAAGTCGGCGACCTCGAACACCTGGTCGCCATAGACGACCTTGACGCTGTTGTCGCCGCGGCCGTCGTACCACTTGAGTTCGACCGTGACGCCGTAACAGTCAACCGTCACCTTGGGGGTGTGGGCCATCGCGGCGCTCACCCCGACGAAGACACCCGCAGCAACGAGGAGCAGGGCGACTAGCCCGGCCACGGCCGCGTACCAGCGCGGACGCCGCGACCCCGTTTCGGTGTTAAAGGAGAAGTAGGGAGAGCGCGCACGCAGCGGGACGGAGGACATGGGGGTCTCACGTTCGGATCAAGCCGACGCGGTCGACGTCACGAGCTGCGGGTCTCGTTCAGGCAACGCTGGGGGACGCGTCGGATAATTTTCGGGGGGCGCCCAAACGGGGGACGTTCAGGAGTAGTCCTCAGTATGGTGGACAGATTTGCGGCACCGCAAGTAGCCTCTAACCGACTGCAACGTCCGTCGGTTCCAGCACTGGGAGCTATCCCGACGGGTCCCCGCCGCTGCTATCGAGGATCACGTCCTATCGCGTCGCCGGCCTCACCACGCCGCACCGGCGCATCTGCAGGAGACCAGTGCCGCATCACGCAATAGAGGATCTGCGACGAACCGTGGACGCCGCGCTCGCCGCGGGCGACGCCGGCGCTGCAGTGGCGGCCGTGCGACCGGTCGCCCGCGCTGTCGCGGTCGAGCACGGGGCGAAGTTCCGTGCCCTGATCGCCGACCTGCCCGAGTCGGCATGGCACGCCGATGCCGAAATCGCGAGTGCGATGGGGGCGAGTTACCGCGCCGCCGGGTCGCCGCGGGGCTCGTCGGCGATCGGCTACTTCCGCGCGGCCGAGGCGGGATTCGCTGCCGCAGGCCCTGCCGCCGACCCGGATCGGGTCGCCGTCTGGTTGGGGCGTGCAGCGGCACTGCGCACGCTGGGGCGCCTCACCTCCGCGCAGGGCTTTGTGCAGCGCGCCCGGGATCTCGACGGTCCCGGCAGCGTCCTCTCCCTCTCCGTGCAGGTTGAGCTGGGCGCGCGCTGCATGCTCGAGAGCGGGCTGCTCAACATCCATCTGGGCAACCTGGACGACGCCCGGAGCCAACTCGAGTACGCGAACGGGCTCGCCACCGAACACCTCACGCTCGCGGAACGCATCGAGGGACTTGGCGGGCTCGCGATCGTCGAGTACGTGCAAGCCGGAATCGACGCGGCATCCCGCCACAGCGCCGAAGCCCGAGCCCTCGCCGCCGGAACCACTCTCGCGCAGACCGGCTTTGTCGCCCCGGCGATCCTCGCGCAGACCCTCATCGCCATCGACCGTCACGACCTCGACGATGCCGCCGGGATCGAGAGTGAGCTACTCGAGGCCGCGAAGCACACCGACTGGGAGCCCTTCGCACACACCGCCGCCGGTTACCAGCGGCTTGCCGGTCGCAGGCTCGCCGAGGGACTCGAGTGTCTCCAACGCGCGCGCCACGGCTACCGCACCTGGTCACCGGCCGGGCTCGGGCTGTCGGTGGCGGAGCTCATGCGCGCCTCGCTGTTGATGCACCTCGACCAGGGTGAAGAGGCTTGGGCGATCCTGCGCGATCTTCCCGCGTACGAGCACCACATCCTGTGCCCCGCACGGGTCGTCGCCCAGCTGCGTCTTCGTCACGGCGACCTGCGCGGCGCCGCCGAAGCGCTCGACGGCTGCGAACAGATCGCCGCCGACCACTCGCAGCGCACCATGGTCGATGTGCGGATGCTCCGTGCTGCGATCGAGTTCGAGCGTGCGAATCACCAGCTCTCCGACGTCATGTTCGATCGCGCTCTCATCGCCATGGCGTGTAGCGGATCTCGAGCGCCGCTGCGTCTCATCCCACCCGGAACGCTCGCAGGTCTCGCCGCGCGGGCGCTCACGCGGGGCCACAATGCCGAAGCGACCGGCATCCTCAACCGGATTGCTGAGGCGACCGAAGGCCACGCCCGACTCATCGAGCCGCTCAGCCACCGCGAACTGCTCGTGCTCGCCGAAGTCGAAAACGGGTCGACAGTCGCCAGCATCGCGACGACGCTGTTCGTTTCGCCCAACACGGTCAAGACCCACCTGCGTCGGCTGTATCGCAAGCTCGGGGTCACGACCCGCGCGGATGCCATCCGCAAGGCGAAGTCCCTCGGACTGGGGCGTCCGGTCACCCGCGATTCACCCGAGTAGACAGATCGGTCGCTCTGGGGGTAGTGCTTTGATGTGACAGTTGCATGCGAGCGCCGTCCCTGATCCCGGCGCTCGGTACGACACGGGTGGGGCTATACGGCTGGTTACCGGAGGCCCCACCCCCCGCATTTAACGCTGAAGGCGCCGCCCCTTTCGGAGCGGCGCCTTTCGCGTTGTGACGCGGTGACGCGGCAGTAGTTCTTTTCGAACTACTTGAGGGTCACCGTGGCGCCAGCGCCCTCGAGAGCGGCCTTGGCCTTCTCGGCGGCGTCCTTGTTGACACCCTCGAGCACGTTGCTCGGGGCGCTGTCGACGAGGGCCTTCGCCTCGCCCAGCCCGAGGCTGGTGAGGGTGCGCACCTCCTTGATGACGGCGATCTTTCCGTCGCCGGCGGACTCGAGGACGACGTCGAACGAGTCCTTCTCCTCCTCGACCTCGGCAGCGCCACCGGCTCCACCGGCGGCCGGAGCGGCAGCGGCGGCGACGGGGGCAGCCGCGGTGACCTCGAAGGTCTCCTCGAACTTCTTGACGAACTCGCTGAGTTCGATGAGCGTCAGGTCCTTGAACGCCTCGAGAAGGTCGTCAGTCGTGAGCTTGGCCATTTCTTACTCCTTAGTTGGTTTCTTGCTTTGCGCGCAGCGCGTCGACCGTACGAACGGCCTTCGCGAGCGGTGCGTTGAACATGTAGGCGGCTCCGAACAGCGAGGCCTTCATGGCGCCAGCCAGCTTCGCCAGCAGCACCTCCCGGCTTTCGAGATCGGCGAGCTTGCCCACCTCGGCCGACGTCAGCGGGGCGCCATCGAAATAGCCCCCCTTGACGACCAGCAGAGGGTTCGCCTTGGAGAAGTCACGCAGTGTCTTCGCGACAGCGACGGTGTCGCCGTGCACGAACGCAATCGCGGACGGACCAGCGAGCTGGTCGTCGAACGAGCTGATGCCAGCCTCGTTCGCCGCGATCTTGGTGAGCGTGTTCTTCACCACGGCATAGCTCGCGTGGTCACGGAGGTTCGCGCGAAGCTCTTTGAGCTGCGCGACCGTGAGCCCGCGGTACTCGGTGAGCACGATCGCGTTCGAGCTGCGGAAGTTCTCCGCGAGCTCGGCGACAGTGGCTTCCTTGTTCGCCATGGCGTTCCGTTCTATGTGTTGTGAGTGACGGCCGCAGGCCCACCAAAAAAGCCCCGGCGCAGACGCACGGAGCTTCGGGCCCAGAACTGGGCTGATCACTTCACACACCTGCGCAGGCTTTCCTTGCGGAAATTTCGTCTTCCCGAAGGAAGAACCGGCGGTCTACGGCCTCGTGAATGATACGTGACGGCTGCCGATACAGCAAGCGGGCGATCACTCCGCCGGCGGAGGCGCCTTCTTCTTTCGAACGGCGGGCTTCTTCGCGGGCTCTTCCGGCTCTGGTTCGACCTCCGCGGCCGGCTCGATCTCGGCGACGGACGCGGCCTCGAGTTCGGCGGCCGGCGTGGCCTCCGCATCCGACTCATCAGAATTCTGCTCGGCGTCGGCATCCGACTTCTTCTTCTCACGAAGGCCGGGGAGCACGAGCGCGACCACGATGACGGCGAGCAAGAACAGCACGACGGCGACCGCGAAGCCGACTCCCGTGCCCGGGTCGCCACCCTCCGGTGCAGGCCCGCCGGCCGCCGGCAACAGCGCGACGTCGTCAATCGGCACCGGCGTGCTGAGTCCCGTCGTACCGGGAACGAGCGGGGTGAGCGTGCCGTCGGCGGCGAGCGCCAGCCAGGCCGCGCTCTCGACGTCGTGCACGAGGGAGGAGCCGTCGGCGACGGCAGAGAGCGCGGTCGCGAGATCGGGATCAGCCTGGAACAACGCGAGCTCCGGCCGCACTGTCGCGGGGTTGATCCAGATCGTCGCCAGGCCAACCGGAACGTCGGTGATCGTGATCGGCACGACCCACTCGTTCAGCAGATCGAGCGGATGATCGGTCTCCTCCCCCTCACGCAGCTCATCGCTCCATACGTGAACGCGTTCGATCACGCCGAGCTTCGTGGTGTCGTCGAAGTCGATCCCGTCGCCTTCGGCGTTGACGCCGTAGACATCGTTCAATTGCGCGACGAGTGAGCCGTCGGCGACGTAGGCGGCCACCTCCGACGGCACGGATCCTTCCGCGGGCACCGAGCCTTCCGATCGCGCGAGCGAAGCTGGGGCGAGGACGAGCAAGGCGGTAAAGGTAGCGGCGAGCACGCTGCGGAAACGGGTCATCCGAGGGCGGCTTTCGAGAGGGGACCGGGGACCACCCATGTTCTCACCGCTCCGGGCGCGCAAGCGGGAGGCGCACGACGAACCGGGTGTCACCGGGACGACTCTCGAGAGCGACCGAACCGCGGTGCGCCTCGACGATGGCCGCGACGATCGCGAGACCGAGACCCGTGCTGCCGGTCGCCCGAGAGCGCGACCCGTCGCCGCGCGCGAACCGTTCGAACAGAACGGGCTGCAGGTCAATCGGGATGCCGGGGCCGTCGTCCGCGACGGTGAGCACCGCGTGATCGCCGTCCTCCTCGAGAGTCACCGTCACCACGGTGCCGGTGGGGGTGTGGACGCGCGCATTCGCCAGCAGATTGCCGACCACCTGGTGGAGTCGGTTGGCATCACCCGCGACGACCACCGGAACTTCTCCGGTTTCAACCCGCCACGCGTGTTCGGGCGACGCGGCGTGCGCGTCCGACACCGCGTCGGCCAGCAGCGGCACGAGGTCGACGGTGCCGTGCACAAGTTCCTGCCCGGCATCGAGGCGAGCGAGCAACAGCAGCTCCTCGACGAGCGACGTCATCCGCACCGACTCAGACTCGATGCGCGCAAGCGCGTAGACGATGTCGTCCGGCAGCTCGAGCCCGGTGCGTCGGGTCAGTTCCGAGTAGCCCCTGATTGACGCGAGCGGGGTACGCAACTCGTGGCTCGCGTCGGCGACGAACTGCCGCACCTTCTCTTCGCTTTCCTGTCGCGAGCGCAGTGACGACTCGACGTGCTCGAGCATGCGGTTGAACGCCGCGCCGACTTGGCCGACTTCGGTGCGCGGGTCGGATTCGGGCACCCGCTCGGCGAGAGCGACCTGACCGTGCGCAAGGGGCAGTTCGGCGACGCGACGCGCGGTCGCCGTGACCCGATCGAGCGGGCGCAGGGCGACGCGCACCACCTGAGTGCCCGCGAGGGCGGCGACGACGATGGCAGCCAAGGTCACGAGGGCGAAGATGAGTGCGAGGTTGGTCGTCGTCGCGGTGACCTCCGCCGTGGGCAATCCGGCGATGGTCGTATCGTCGTCGAGGCCGGGTGACTGGCGCGCGGCGACCCGGAACTCGCCCAGCTCACCGAGATCGGCCGTCACCGGTCGCACTCCCCAGTCCAGCGCCAGCAACCGCGCGATCTGGGCGTCATCGAGTTCGTTCGTCTCCCCCGACTCCGCGACATACTCGGCGCGTACCACGACCCCATCGTGCACTCGCACGAGGAGGGTGCCGATGCGGTTGCCGGGCTGATCACCCTCGTCACCCTGTTGGCCGCCGAAGACCGGTCCCGCGGCGCGACCGGCGGCATCCAGTACCTGTTCGTCGAGCCGGGCCAACAGGGTCTGTCGCAGTGCGACGACGCTGGACACGCCCACGACGATGCTGACCACCGCGAGCAAGCCGACGATCCCGACGACGAGTCGGCGGCGCAGCGACCACGAGCCGCCCGAAGCCGCCATCACGCCGTCGGCTCGGTGGCGGGCGGCTTGATCGTGTACCCGACCCCGCGCACGGTGTGGATCATCGCGTCGCGGCCCTCGTCGATCTTCTTCCGCAGGTAGGAGATGTAGATCTCGACGATGCTCGACCGGCCGCCGAAGTCGTAGCTCCATACCCGGTCGAGGATCTGCGCCTTGCTCAGCACGCGGCGGGGGTTGCGCATGAGGTAGCGCAACAGCTCGAATTCGGTCGCGGTGAGCGCGACCGGCTCGCCGGCTCGCTGCACCTCGTAGGTCTCCTCGTTGAGCACGAGGTCGCCCACCCGGATCTCGGGGTCGGTCGCCGCTGACACGATGCGAGCGCTGCGTCGCAGCAGACCGCGCAACCGGGCGATGACCTCGTCGAGCGAGAAGGGCTTCGTGACGTAGTCGTCGCCGCCGGCGGTGAGCCCGGTCACGCGGTCGTCGACGGCATCCTTCGCGGTAAGGAAGAGCACCGGCACGTCGCTGCCTGCCGCTCGCAACCGCTGCAGCACCTGTACCCCGTCGAGGTCGGGCAGCATGATGTCGAGCACGATCACGTCGGGAGTGAACGTGCGGGCGAGCGCGAGGGCATCCTGTCCATTCGCGGCGGTCTGTACGTCCCAGCCCTCGTAGCGCAACGCCATGCGCAGCAGGTCGCCGAGGGGGGCTTCGTCGTCGACGACGAGGGCGCGCACCGGCGAGCCGTCGGGGCGAGTGAGCTTCAGGGAAGCGGGGGGAGTCGTGGTGATCACGCTTCCCAGTCTGCCGCCCTTCCTATGAATCGGCTGAGGACTGCCTTGGGGCGCGCCAGGAATCACCCTGAGGCGCTCCCAGCGCGGATTCGGCAGCGTGTGCACCGCCCGGAGCTCGTCCCGTGCCCGCGACCAGCGCGCCCAGTGCGAAAACCGCACCGAGTGTCGCGACGATCAGCGTCGGAATGAGTTCCATCTCTACCCCCCGCTCACGACGCTACGCCGACGGTCGGGGTGACGCGACGCGCGTTTGGGGGTGACCGCGGCCCCAGTCAGGGTGTCGCCCGCGCGAGGAACGACACCGCGCGCCCCGCACGGGATGTCTGCGCCGTCCCGCAGACTGGACCGGTGACGATCGCGCAGCCGACGCTCCCGCTCTGGGACGAGAACCCACGGGTCGTTGGTGTGGGAACGTCGCACCGCGACCGTATCGTCGCCGATCAGACCGACCGAATCAGCTGGCTCAAGGCTCGGGCCCGCGGGGTGACCGCGACCGACGTCGCCCGACTGACCAGCGAGCGGGCCGTGAAGACCCTCGCGATGGAGAAGCTGCTCGGCTCGCGGTTCGGGGGCAACGCCTACACCGAGCACGGCAAACTGCGCGAGCCGATGATCGGCCGGTGGGCCGGCAGCGTCTACGGGATGCGGTCATCGAGCGCGCTGTTCCACGCCGACGGTAACCGCGACCACCTCGCCACCCCCGACGGACTCCGCGAGGTCGACGGTCGGGTCGAGCTGTGCGAGATCAAGACGACGTCGCACTCGTGGCGCCGCATCCCCCGCAACTACCTGCGCCAGGTCTGGTGGCAGCAGTACGTACTAGGTGCTGAGCGGACGCTCGTCGTTTGGGAGCGACACGAAGAGTTCGTTCCCGTTTCGAGCGAACCCGAGTGCCGGTGGGTCGATCGCGACGACGCCGAGATCGGCCGACTCATCGTGCTCGCCGACGACCTTTTGCGTGCCATGCGCCGCGAACGCTGACCGTCTCTCGAACGTCAGCGCGATCCCGTACACCGCGACCCAGGCGACTCCGAGCGTCGTCGCGACGAACTCGAGTCTGCTTCCGAACCAGGCGTAGAAGTCGAACACCGACATGAGCCCACCGGTTGCCGCGATCCCCGCAACCGCGAGGGCGGCGACGAACGAGAACCGGCGAATCGCGGGATGCCCCACCGCGAACGCACACTGCAGCATCGCCCAGGCCGCGAAGGCGAACGCCAACACGGCAGCGCTGACGTGCCCTAAATCCTGCCAGGAGAGCCCCGGGCCGAACTGCGGCACGGGGCAGCCGCTCGTGCACGGCACCTGCGAGGCGACGAGGAACAGTGCGCTCGCGACCGCGAGGCTCGCCGACGGCCGCCACCAACGCAACACCGGCGCCTGGGAGCGGATGCGACGGCCGACCCAGGCGATCGCGAAACCCCCCGCGACCAGCAGCAACAGAGCCCGCTCGAACCATGCGGCGGTCGGCTCGCCGTCGGCTCCCAACTCGCTCACGTAGAGCTCGCGCGGCACTCCGAGGCGGGCGATCCAGATGATCGCGAGGGAGGCGAGCACGAGCACGGTGCCCGCGCCGGCGACGATACGGTCGAGCACCGCTCGATGTTAGCGGAGCCCCAAGTTTCACGAGGCCGAGACAACCGCGAAACACCGGCGACTCATGCGCGCCGTTTACTGGTACCTGAAGACGGGGAGCGGATAATGGCGACGATGCGGGCCATGGCGATGACGCAGGCCGGGGCACCTGAGGTGCTCGCGCTCACCGACGTCGAACGTCCCGTGCGCGTCAACGCCGAATTGCTCGTGCGGGTCGTCGCGGCGGGGGTCAACCCGATCGACGCGAAGACTCGAGCCGGCAAGGGTGCGTTCCCCGGGATCACTGCGTTTCCGGTCGTGCTCGGAAACGACTTCAGCGGCATCGTCGAAGAGGCACCCTACGAAGCTCACCCCCTGCAACCGGGCACCGAGGTGTACGGGATGGGGATGGTGCCGAGGATGTCGGGCGCCTACGCCGAGTACCTCACCGTCAACGCGTTGAGTGTCATTCGCAAGCCGTCGGCGCTGTCACACGTCGAAGCTGCCGGGGTTCCGCTCGCCGCGCTCACCGCGTGGGGAATGGTCGTCGAGACCGCGAAAGCGCACGAAGGTCAGCGGATGCTCATTCACGCCGGCGCGGGCGGCGTGGGCCACTTCGCCGTGCAGTTCGCCGCCTACTTCGGCGCGCACGTCATCGCGACCGGGTCGGCCCGCAACGCGTCCTGGCTGCGCGAACTCGGTGCCGCAGAGGTGCTCGACTACTCCGCGGTGCGGTTCGACGAGGTGCTCGCCCCGGTGGATGCCGTCATCGACCTCATCGGCAACGTCGCTGACGACACCGGGTCGAGGTCGCTTCGGGTGTTGCGACCGGGCGGTGTCATCGTCAACGCCCCCACGGGATCGTGGCCCACGATGGTCGAGGACGCCGCGACCGCCGGGGTGCGGGCGACCGGATTCCGCGTCACCCCCGACGGTTCGACCCTCGCGATCGTGTCACGGCTGTTGGAGTCGGGTGCGGTGAAGGTGTACGTCGACCAGGTGTTCGACCTCGAGAACGTCGCGGACGCCCACCGGGCGATCGAGTCGGGCCACACCCGCGGCAAGCTCGTGCTCAAAGTCTCCGACGGCTAGAAGACCCGCTCCATCACGAAATCGTCTTCGTACGCCTTGCCGACCAGGAAGCGTTTGCGACCGACCACGACGAAGCCGTGCTTGCGATAGAACGCTTGGGCGCGCTCGTTCTCTTCGTTGACGCCGAGCCACACGGCGGCGGCTCCTCGGCCGCGGGCGGCCTCGAGGGTGGCCGCCATCAGACCGGATGCGATTCCCGCACCATGGTGGCCGGGCAGGACGTAGCACTTGCTCAGCTCGGCGGTCGGCCAGGTGGTGAGAGCCGCCGCCACGTCGGGGTCGGTCGGGTCTCCCGCCACGAGCATCGTGTAGCCGACCGCCTCACCGCGCCGTCCTGAGCCTGTCGAAGGGTCAACCTCCGCGAGGTACAGGTCGCGGGCGGGGTCGGCGAGGTACGCGTCGAAGCGCTCCCCCGTGAGGTGTGCGGCGATGTGCGCGGCTTTCGCCTCGTCGGTGGTGTGCGGCGGGCAGGCAAGCGGGAACGTCACCGCCGCGACGACAGCGAGCGCCGCGGAATCCGCGGCGCTCGCCTGTCTGATCCGAACGTTCAGCGTTAGAGAACGCTGACGTCGAGCGGGATGCCGGGGCCGAACGTCGTCGACACCGAACCCTTCTGGATGTAGCGACCCTTCGAGGAACCGGGCTTGGCGCGGTTGATCTCGTCGAGCGCGGCCTGCAGGTTCTCGCCGAGCTGGCCGGCAGAGAAGCCGGCCTTGCCGATCACGAAGTGCACATTCGAGTGCTTGTCGACGCGGAACTCGATCTTGCCGCCCTTGATCTCCTCGACAGCCTTCGCGGGGTTCGGGGTGACCGTGCCGGTCTTCGGGTTCGGCATGAGGCCACGGGGGCCGAGCACGCGACCGAGGCGACCGACGACGGGCATCATGTCGGGAGTGGCGATCACGAGATCGAAGTCCATCTTGCCGCTCTCGACCGCTGCAGCCAGGTCGTCTGCGCCGACGATGTCGGCCCCGGCGGCGCGGGCCTCGTCGGCGGCTTCGCCGGTGGCGAACACCGCAACACGGACGTCCTTGCCGGTGCCTGCGGGCAGTGCGACGGTGCCGCGCACCATCTGGTCGGCCTTGCGGGGGTCGACGCCGAGGCGGATCGACACGTCGATGCCCTCGTCGAACTTGGCCGACGCCATCGTCTTCACGAGCCCAACCGCTTCGACCGGACCATAGAACTGGTCACGATCGAACTGCTTGAGCGCATTTGCGAACTTCTTGCCTGACATTGTGTGTCTCCCTCAGTGGTTGGCCCGCCGGGCGAGGTCGTCCCGGTCGT
>NZ_JANMSQ010000213.1:0-3397 GCF_031389465.1 Pseudolysinimonas sp. | reverse complement strand
GCCGCTCCGTGCACGAGGGTGGTCACCTCGCGGGCGAGCGTGCGCTGCGCTTCACGTTTGAACGGTTCGCTCGCGACCGCTTGCTCGAGGCGTTCGATTTCCGCGCGCGGCAGGAACGTGAAGACCTTGAGCCGCGCGATGACGTCGGCGTCGTCGGTGTTGAGCCAGAACTGGCTGAACGCGTAGGGGCTGGTGAGGGCGGCATCCAACCAGACCGCGTTGCCCTCGCTCTTGCCGAACTTCGTGCCGTCGCTGTAGGAGATGAGCGGCGTACCGATTGCGTGAACGCCGACCCCTTCGGCCTTGTGGATGAGGTCGACGCCGCTGGTGAGGTTGCCCCACTGGTCGCTGCCGCCGGTCTGCAGCACGCAGCCGTACTCGCGGTACAGGTGCAGAAAGTCCATGCCCTGCAGCACCTGGTAGCTGAACTCGGTGTACGAGATGCCCTCGTCGGAGTGCAGCCGCTTGGCGACAATTTCCTTCTTCACCATTGTGCCGACCCGGAAGTACTTGCCGATGTCGCGCAGGAAGTCGATCGCCGACAGCGGCGCCGTCCAGTCGAGGTTGTTCACCATTCGCGCAGCGCTCGTCCCGTCGAAGGCCAGGAAGCGCTGCACCTGAGCCTGCAGGTTGCCGACCCATTCGGCGACCGTCTCGGGCGTGTTGAGGATGCGCTCCGCGGTCGGTCGGGGGTCGCCAATGAGTCCGGTTGAGCCTCCGACGAGGCCGAGCGGGCGGTGACCGGCGAGCTGGATGCGACGCATCGTGAGCAGCTGCACGAGGTTGCCGAGGTGCAGACTCGCCGCGGTCGGGTCGAAGCCGCAGTAGAACACAGCAGAAGGACCGGCGAGCAGCTTCTTCAGCTCCCCCGCGTCGGTCGAGACGTGCACGAGACCGCGATAGACGAGCTCGTCCCAGACGTTGTCGAACGTCGGATCGTTGCGCTGGTGCGCGAGTATCTGCTCGTCGGAGCTGGAGGATGCGGGCACCGGGACAGATTACCCGCCGCGCTCGGGTGTCACCGTGCGTCCCCGCCTTGCCGCCCTCGGGACAGTTCCTCAAGCGGGTTCTCCAGTGGCGACGACCACTAATCAAGGCTTGATGCTTGAACTCTCTCTTTCAATACTTTATCCTTGAGGGATGTTCGTCCTCACCGTCGATCAGATCGACAGTCAGAACCACGCTGACCGCGTCGAGCCTGCGCTGCACGACATCACACGTGGACTCGGCAGCCGCCTCGTCGCACCCCCCGAGCGAACGGCTGGGGATGAGTTCCAGGTCGCGACCGAGGAGGGAGCCGTCGCGCTCGACCTCGCGCTGACGCTCGTGCGGGCCGGTGACTGGCGTGTCGGTCTCGGCGTCGGCGACGCGCGCTCACCGCTCGGGTCAAGTGTGCGCGCGATGTCGGGCACCGCATTCGTCAACGCCCGAGAAGCCGTCAGCACCGCGAAGAAGCGGCCGGCACGATTCGCGCTCGTCGCCGACAGCAGCGCGGAGCGGCTCGACCCCCTCATCCGGTTGCTGCTCACCCTGCGAGAGCGCCGCACCTCCGAAGGCTGGGAGCTGTTCGACCTGCTCGAGGGCGACCCGGGGCTCACCCTCACCGACGCCGCGGGCCGGCTCGGAATCACCGTGCAAGCCGCGAGCCAACGCGCACTGACCGCGGGTCTGCGGCTCGATCGTGAGGCACGCGATGCGCTCGGCTCGATGCTGACTGACGAGGGTGGGAGGATCGGAGGATGAATTCGCTCCTCGTCGTCATCCCCTGGATCGGCGCCGTCGTGTTCGTGCTCGCCGCTGTCGCCGTCGCGATCCTCGCCATCCGGCTTCGACAGCCGGTGCTGGCACTCTTCGGGTTGCTCCCGGTCGGGTTCGGCATCCTCTGGCTCGCGTTCGATCTCGACTTTCCTGAGCCACCCGCCCTGCCCACGATCGTCGCGCTCGGTCTCGCGGCGCTCGGCATTATCGGCGGTAACCCGCTCACGGTCTGGGTACTGGGGCGCGCGGCGAAAGGTGACGTCGACGGCGGAACCCACGGCGGCATCCTCGTGCCGGACGAGACCGCAAGCGGTGCGAAGAGCGCGACGCGAACCCGCGAGGTGCTACGCGGTGGCACCTGGATCGGCTACCTCGAACGCCTCGCCGTGATCGGTGCGATTCTGGTCGGACGCTTCGAGATCATCGCCGCTGTCATCGCGATCAAGGGCCTCGGCCGATTCTCGGAACTCGACGCTCCCGAGGCACGGGAGCGATTCATCATCGGAACTCTCGTGAGCATGACCTGGGCTGCCCTGTGCGGCGCCCTCATCGTGCTGCCGATCGCCCTCAACGCGTGAACATCGACGCGTGAACACTCTGCGGCTCGCCTTCTCTGCGTCCGACCCCGGACTCCGGCGGCTCGGTGCCGCCGTGCGTGCCACGACGAGCTTCCTGGTGGTCGTCGTGGCGCTGTTCGCCGTGTGCGGGGCTGTCGGCATCGAGTGGTCGTTCGCGATTCCCGGGATGCTGGTCGCCGCTGTCGGCAGCACGACGATCGGGATGGGCGCTCGCGAGCGGCGCCGGTTCGTGCCCCTGCTCATGCTCGCCGCTTCGGGGAGCATCGGGCTCGTGCTGGGAATGCTCGTTCTCGACGATCCGCTGGTGTCGGTGGCCGTGTTCTTCGGGCTCGCCATCGCCGTACTCGCTTCGACGTTGCTCGGTGCCGGTGGCACGATCGTCGCGCTCGGTGGCGTCGCCGGGTTCGTGGCGGCCGCGATCGCTCGGCCCGGCTGGGTCGACCTGCCGTGGGTGCTCGGTGGGGTGATCGTCGGCGCCGGGCTTCCCGTCCTCATGCTGACCGTGCTGCTGCGCTACCGACCGCGCATCCACACCCGCCGGATGATCGGCAGCCTGCGCGCCCTCGTCGACCAGATGCCGCTCGCCGTCGCTGGCGGGGAACAGTCCGCCCGCAGGCATCTTGATGCGCTCGAAGCCGGGATCTCGGCGACCCGTGCCCGCATTGCCGCAGACTCTGACGGCTGGCCCGACGCGCTGCGCCGCGGCGATGGGGCGGCTCTCGCCGAGCTCGGCGCGCGATTCGAGCTCGCCGTCGCGGCGGCTCTTACTGGCGGCGGCACCGCGGATCTCGACGCTCTCGTGCTCGATCCCCTGCTCCACGCGCCGGAACGCGCTCGCACGCCGCGCCGCACGTCCACCCTCGACCAGCCGTACGCGCCGCCCCGGATCGACTGGTGGCGCGCCGGCCGCAGTTTGCTCTCGATCGCGACGCAACTGCTGGCGGCTATCGCCCTCTCGCTGCTCGTCGCCCAGTTCGTCGACCCGCGGCACTGGTACTGGGCCGTGCTCGCCGCGGTCGTGATGGTGTTCGGCACGACCTCGGCAGCGGCATCCCTCAGTA
>NZ_JANMSQ010000205.1:0-13266 GCF_031389465.1 Pseudolysinimonas sp. | reverse complement strand
CAACTGGGCGATGCCAAACCGATCGGCGTCGAGCACCACCATCGTCGACGCGTTCGGCACGTCGACCCCCACCTCGATGACCGTCGTCGCGACGAGCACGTGGATGTCGCCGGCCGCGAACGCCCGCATCGTGGCGTCTTTCTCCTCGGCGCTGAGGCGACCGTGCAACACCTCGATGCGCCGACCAGAGAGCCGCGGATGCCGCCGCAGTTCCTCGACGACGGTCAGCACCGCCGACGGGGGCGGGGCGCCCTCCGCCGACTCGAGTGGCGGGTCGTCGGGGTCGCTCTCTTCAACGGTCTTGGCGTCGATGGCCGGGCAGACCACGAAGCCCTGGTGGCCGGCATCCAGCTCTTCGGCGAGGCGTTCCCAGACTCGCGCGATCCAGCCGGGGTGTTCGGCGAGCCCGACGACGTGCGACGCGATCGGTGAACGGCCCTTCGGCAACTGGGCGATCGTCGACACGTCGAGATCGCCGAACACCGTCATCGCGACGGTGCGCGGAATGGGGGTCGCCGTCAGCACGAGGACGTGCGGCGACTCCCCCTTCAACCGCAGGGCTTCGCGCTGGTCGACGCCGAAGCGATGCTGCTCGTCGACGACGACGAGGCCGAGGTCGGCGAACTGCACCTGATCGCCGAGGAGGGCGTGCGTTCCGACGACGATTCCGGCACCACCCGACGCGGCCGCGAGCAGCGCACGGCGACGGTCGGCGACCGGCAACTGCCCGGTGATGAGCGTCGGCCGTAGGCGCGCGGCGAGGTCGGGGCCGAGGGTTGCGACGATCGACCGCAGGTGCTGGCCGGCGAGCACCTCGGTCGGTGCCAGGAACGCCGACTGTCCTCCCGAGTCGGCGACCGCGAGCATCGCCTTCAACGCGACGAGCGTCTTGCCCGACCCCACCTCGCCCTGCACGAGCCGGTTCATCGGGATGCCCGACGCGAGGTCGCGTTCGATCTCGGCCCCGACCGACACCTGGTCGTCGGTGAGGTCGAACGGCAGCCGCTCGGCGAACTCCGCCGAGGCTTTTCCGGGGACCCGCCGCGTCGCGGCCCGAGCTCGGTAGAGCGCGCGCTGGCGCAACAGGGAGGCTTGCAGCACGAGTGCCTCGTGGAACCGCAGGGTGTCTTGCGCTTCCCTCCAATCCGAGTCGACCCGCGGATGGTGGATGAGGCGCAGCGCCTCACGGAAATCGAGCAACCCGCGCGCCGAGCGCACCTCGGCGGGTACCGGGTCGTCGAGATCCGGCAGCGCGTCGACGTGCTGGCGGATGACATCCCGGATCTTCTTGCCGTCGAGTGCCGCCGTCGCCGCGTAGATCGGCATCGGAGCCTCGGCCCACTCCCGCGCCGCCTCGGAGTCTGCCTCAAGGTCGTCGGGGAACGCCTCGTACACCGGGTGCGCGAGTTGCCGCGTCGTGCGGTAGATGCCGACCTTGCCCGCGAAGATCGCCCGCATCCCCGGTTTCAACCCGTACGTCGCCTTCTTGTTGAAGAAGGTGAGCTGCAGGGTGCCGGTGCCGTCGGTGATCACCACCTCGACGAGCTCGCCATGGCGGTTGCGCATCGGACGCGACTGGATGCTGCGCACCTCGGCGACGACCGCCACCGAGTCGCCGATGCGGAGCGCATCCAATGGCGTCAGGTCACCTCGCACCGCGTAGCGCCTCGGGTAGTGGCCGAGCAGATCGCCGACCGTCTCGAAGCCGAACGCCTTCCCGAACAGCGGCGCGACGCGCGCGCCGAGCGCCGTCAGCAGCCGCGTGTCGAGAGGAGAGGGCACTCCTCCAGGCTAGTTACAGCCAACCCCGGCGCTTGAACACGACGTACAGGATGAGGCTCGATGCCGCCATCGCCCCCAACGCGGCCGGGTATCCCCAGGTCTGACGCAGTTCGGGCATGAAGTCGAAGTTCATCCCGTAGATCGAGCCGATGAGCGACGGGGCGAACAAGATCGCCGCCCAGCCTGAGATGCGGCGGTTCTGTTCGGACTGCGCATTGCTCGCCTGGGAGAGCCGTTGCGCCTCCTCGTTGTGGCGCTGGCCGACGAGTGAGGTGTTGACCGCGAGCACGTCGCGCAGCAGAACGCGGAACTCTTCGACCTTCTCCGTCGCCTGGGTCACATGGTCGGCGATGTCGCGCAACACGGGCTCGAGTTCCTCCTCGACGTGCCCGTCGGCAAACCCGGCGGCGAACTGGTCGAGGATGCCGCCGAGCGGAACCACCGCACGTTGAAACTCGATCACCTCGCGGTTCAACTCGTAGATGCGCCGGGACACCTTGGGGTCACCCCCGAACACCTGCGTCTCGATCTCGTCGATGTCGTTCGCCAAACCCTCGATGACCGGCCGGTAGCCGTCGACGACGGCGTCGATGATCGCGTACAGCACCGCTTCGGTGCCGCCATGCAGGGCATCCGGGGTCTCTTCCATGTGCCGACGCACGATTGAGAGGTCGGGCCCTTCGCTGTGCCGCACCGTGATCACGAACCGAGGTCCCGCGAAGACGTGCAGTTCACCGAAGTCGACATGCTCGACCTCGTCGTCGTAGTGTGCGGCACGCAGCACCAGGAACATCGTGTCGCCGTAACGCTCCAGTTTCGGGCGCTGATGGGCGTGGACGGCATCCTCGACCGCCAACTCGTGCAGCCCGAACTCCGCCGCGAGTTCGGCGAGGAGGGTGCACTCGGGGCGATAGAGACCGATCCAGGCGAGGGCGTCCTTTCGCTTTGCGAGCAGGGCAAACGTCTCGGCCAGGGTCGCCGGGGTCGCGATTCGTTCGCCGTCGACGTAGACGGCGTTATTCACAACTCCAGGTTCGCGCGTTGCCACGTGCCGATCGTAGAGCCGAGCACGGTTAGCTTTGGTAGCGTGACGCGGATCATCTCGGGCTTCGCCGGATCGCTGCGGCTCGCGGTGCCTCCGGCGGGCACCCGGCCGACGAGCGATCGAGTGCGGGAGGCGATGTTCTCGGCCCTCGACGCCCGCGGGGTGTTGCCGGGCGCGCGCGTCCTCGACCTGTACGCCGGATCCGGGGCTCTCGGCCTCGAAGCCGCATCCCGGGGTGCCGCCCACGTCACCCTCGTCGACAAGGCGACCGCCGCCCACCGCGTCACCAACGACAACGCCGCGCGCATCCGCAAGGCCGCCCCACGCGGTGTCACCCTCGAGATCGTCGTGTCGTCGCAGCCGGTGCAATCGTTCCTCGGCGGCGGGCGCGACAGTCGCGGGGGCGCGAAGTGGGATGTCGTCTTCCTCGACCCGCCGTACGACCTCGGCGGGCCTGAGCTGGTGCACAACCTCGAAGCCCTGGTGCCGCGGCTCTCCCCCGATGCGGTCGTCGTGGTCGAACGCTCGGCCCGCGATCCGGAACCCGCCTGGCCCGTGGGGCTCGAACTCGACCGGCGCAAAGACTACGGCGAGACGGCGGTCTACTACCTCTCGCCGACAGCGTCCGCTCACGAACTTCAGGTGGCTTCCCAAGCCGATGCATAGCAACGGGTGCTGAGGTGACGTCATGACGCGCTGGACTGATGCCCAAGGAAACGAGATCGACGAAGAGGATCGCGGTCTCGTCTACGACATGACGACCCTGGTCAACCGGCGCGCCGCGCTCGGGCTGTTCGGCGGGGTCTCGGTTCTCACCCTGCTGGCCGCGTGCGGCGTCGTGCCGACCCCCACCACGACGTCGAGCGCGAGCGCGAGTCCGAGCACCGACACCGGCAGCGCCGATGCCGCCATGACTGAGGTGCCCGACGAGACAGGTGGCCCCTACCCCGGCGACGGGTCGAACGGGGTCAACGTGCTCGACGACTCGGGAATTGTGCGCAGCGACATCCGCTCGTCGTTCGGGGCGTCGACGGTGACCGCCGCGGGCGTGCCGCTGACGATCGTGCTGACCGTTCGGGATGCCGCCACCGGCGACGCACTGAGCGGCGGCGCGGTCTACCTGTGGCACTGCGACCGCGACGGTGCCTACTCGCTCTACAGCGACGGGCTCACCGACGTGAACTACCTCCGCGGCGTACAGCAGATCGGCGCGGACGGCTCGGTGACCTTCACCTCGATCTTCCCCGGCTGTTACGCCGGACGCTGGCCCCACATCCACTTCGAGGTGTACTCCGATGTCGCCACCGCGATCGCGTCGGGTCCCATCGTGAAGACGTCGCAGATCGCCCTGCCGAAGGAGGCCAGCGAAGCCGTCTACGCAACGACCGGCTACGACAGCAGCGTGCGGAACCTCGCGCAGACCACCCTCGCGGGCGACAACGTCTTTGGCGACGACGGCGGCATTCACCAGATCGCGACGATGACCGGTTCGGCAGCTGCGGGCTACACCGCGGCGCTCACGATCGGCGTCTGAGCTACCGCACGCCGTCCACGTACGGGTCCCAGCCCCCGCGCGCGTCGTACGGGATGCCGTCGACCGACAGCCCCTCCCCGGCGAGCACCCTCCCGATGACGCGAAATCCCCCGGGCAGCGCCACCTCCGCCGGGAATGTGGCGAGCAATGCGTGGGCTTCGCCTCCGGTGAGGGACGTCGGCGACTCCAGTGCTCCGGAATCGACGTCGATCCGCACCCCTGATGCGGTGGCGATGCGTCGGCCGTCGATCGCGAGGCCGTCGCTCACATCGAGCATCGCGGTCGCCCCGGCGAGCGCCGCCGCTGGTCCGTCACGCAGCGGCGGCCGCGGCGCGAGTTGCGCCTCGACCTCCGCCGGGAACTCCGCCCGCACGGCGATCGCGCGGGCGGCATCCGGAGCTCCGGTCTCGTCGACGGCACGCTCGAACAGCACCTCGAGCCCCCGGGCCGCGAGGTCGAGAGCGCCGGAGACTGCGACGACGTCGCCCGGACGCGCGCCGGAACGCAGCACGGCATCCCGACCCTGGAGGTCGCCGAATGCGGTGACCGCGATCGTCAGGGTCGCCGACGACGACAGGTCTCCACCAACGACCCCGCAGCCCGGCGCGAACAGTTCGCACGCGTCGCGCAGCCCGTCGGCGATTCCCTCCAGCAGTGCCACGTCGGTGTCGGCCGGAGCAGCGATCGCCACCACGAGAGCGGTCGGCAGGGCACCCATTGCGGCGATGTCCGCGAGGTTCGTCGCGGCCGCCTTCCAGCCGAGGTCGTGCGGGGTCGACCAGGCGAGGCGAAAGTCGGGGCCGTGGATCATCATGTCGGTCGTCACGACGAAACGCCCGTCGGGGGCACCGAGCACTGCGGCGTCGTCGCCCGGACCGAGGATCGTCGCCGCGGATTCGGGGAGTCGCGGGAAGATGCGCGCGAGCACCGCGGCCTCGCCCAGCTCTCCCAGAGTGGGGCCACCCAGCGTCGACACCTGGCCAGGCTAGCCTGGAAGCGATGAGACCCCGCCCCGCCGCCGTCGCGCTCGCTGCGGCATCCGTCGCCTGTGCCGTGGTGTTGGCGGGCTGCTCGCCGGTCGTGTCGATGGCGCCGGCGGCCGAGTTCGCGAACGACCCGGAGTGCGCCGAAGCGATCGTGCGGCTGCCGGACCCGATCAGCAGTTACGAGCTGCGGCAGACCGACGCTCAGGGCGCCGCGGCATGGGGTGAGCCGACGGTCGTGCTGCTGTATTGCGGCGTGCCGGTTCCCGAGGTGTCGGAGCTGCCGTGCGTGCCGGTTGCGGGAATCTTCTGGCTGCGCGAGGAGGTCGACGCGGGCTTCGCCTACACGACCTACGGCCGCGACCCAGCAGTGCGAGTCGTTGTGGACCCCGACGCGGTCGGCCCCGGGGTGGTGCTCGACGAGATCGCGAACGCCGTGTCGTACACCTCGGAGAACGGCCGCGAGTGCGTCGACCTCGAGGACACGGTCACGGGTCGCTAACGGGCGGTGTGCAACCCCAGAGTGATGAGTTCGTCGATCAGCTCGGGGTAGCTGACGCCTGAGGCGAGCCAGCACGCCGGGAACATCGAGATCGGGGTGAAGCCCGGCATCGTGTTGATCTCGTTGAGCACGAAGGTGTCGCCGGTGAAGAAGAAGTCGACACGCGCGAGCCCCGTCCCGCCGATCGCGTCGAAGGCACGACCCGCGATCCGCTGCATCTCGGCGAGCGCTGCTTCACCGAGATCGGCTGGGCACACCAGTTCGACACCGGGAGCGTCGTGATACTTGGCGTCGAAGTCGTAGAACTCGCGCGTCGTCAGCACGATCTCGCCCGCGACGCTCACCCGAGGAGGAGCGCCATCGCGGGCCTGCAGCACGGCGCACTCGACTTCGCGCCCGACGATCGCCTGCTCGACCAGCACCGTGTGGTCTTCGGCGAACGCGGTGTCGAGAGCGGCATCCAGCGCCTCCCAGTCCTTCACCTTGGTGACGCCGACGCTCGACCCGGCCCGGGCCGGCTTCACGAACACCGGCAGCCCGAGCCCGGTGATGCGGCGACGCCAGAGGTCGTCATCCTGAGCCAGCCGCGCCCGAGTGACCGTCACCCAGGGAGCGACCTCGATGCCGGCACCCGCGAGCACGGTCTTGGTGAAGTGCTTGTCCATGCCGAGCGCCGATGCGAGCACGCCGTTGCCGACGTACGGCAACCCGACCATCTCGAACATGCCCTGGATGGTGCCGTCTTCGCCGAACGGTCCGTGCAGGATCGGGAACGCGACATCCACGTCGCCCAACGAGCGCACCGTGCCGTCGGCGTCACGCACCGTGAACTCGCGGGTTGCGGCCGACTCGGGCAGGAACACCCGGGTGCCGTTGTCGCGCACGACGGGCAGCTCGTCGGCGAGGGTGAGTCCGGTTGCGTCGTCGGGCTGAAGCGTGAGGATGCCGTCCGGCGTGATGCCGACGGGGATGACGTCGTAGCGGGTGCGGTCGATCGCGCCGAGTACCCCGCCCGCGGTCGCGCACGAGATGCCGTGTTCACTGGAGCGCCCGCCGAAGAACAGGGCGACGCGACGGCGTCTGTCAGAAGCAGTCTCGCTCACGCCTACTCCCCCTGCGGTTCGGTCGTGTCGGTGGTCAGGTGCGGGGCGAGATCACGCGGCGCGAGAGTTCCGGCGAGCACTTCGGCGACCTGCATGACGATCGGCATCTCGACGCCCTTCGCGGCCGCGAGCTCGAGTACCGGCGCGACCGAGGCGAGCCCCTCCGCCGTTTGGTTCATCTGCGCGACGACCTCGTGGTAGTCGTACCCCTGGCCGAGCAGCCGCCCGGCGGTGTTGTTGCGCGAGAGAGGCGACTCACACGTCGCGATGAGGTCACCGAGACCGGCGAGTCCGCTCATCGTCTCGGCCAGTGCGCCGTAGGCGACCGCGAAATCGGTCATCTCGACAAGGCCGCGAGTGATGATCGACGCCTTCGTGTTCTCTCCGTAGCCGACACCGTCGACGATGCCGATCGCGACGGCGATGAGGTTCTTGAGCACTCCGCCGAACTCGGTGCCGACGACATCCGTGTTCACGAAGCAGCGGAAGTAGCGGTTGCTCGCCGTCAGCGCGACATCGGATGCGGTGGCCAGGCTCGACGACGACACCACCGCTGCAGTGGGTTGCTCCTTCGCGATCTCGAGGGCGAGGTTCGGCCCCGAGACGACGGCGATACGTTCCGGGTCGATGCCGAGTTCGGCGAGGATGACCTCGCTCATCCGGGCGAGCGTGCCCCGTTCGACGCCCTTCATGAGTGACACCACGGTCGCGTTCGCGGGGATCAGCTCCCTGACGATGCGGAGGTTCTCGCGCAGCGACTGCGACGGCACCGAGAGGTAGACGTGCTCGGCACCCTCGAGCACCTCGGGCAGCCGAGGGCTGGCGGCGACGTTGCGCGGCAGGTTGATCCCCGGCAGGTAGTCGGAGTTGCGACGGGACTGGCTGATCTCGCGGGCGAGCTCCGGACGCCGGGCCCAGACGGCGACACTGTTGCCGGCATCCCCGAGGATCTTCGCGAAGGTCGTGCCCCACGATCCCGCGCCGAGGACGGCGACCCGTCGGCCGATGTCGGGAAGGACGAGGGGCTGGGTCATCGTCACCCGCCCAGTCTTCCAGCTAACGCCGCCACAACTACGCCCGCCACAACTAACCTGGGCGGATGACCGCGATCCCGCCCACTCCGGCAGGCCGACGACGCGGGCCGAACCCGATCACCGAATTCTTCATCGGCGCCTCGACACTTCTGCGCGGCTTCAGCTACTGGCGGCGGCGGCCGGGGGCGATGGCACTCGGGCTCATCCCGGCGGCGATCGTGTTCGCCATCCTCATCGCTCTCATCGTGTTGCTGGTGACCAACCTCGACCCGGTGACGATCTTCCTCACCGGGTTTGCGGAGACGTGGGATGAGGGCTGGCGCAACCTGCTGCGCCTCGGCTTCGGCCTCGCGCTCATCGTCGGACTCATCGTGCTCTACGCCTTCTCGTTCACCGCGCTCACCCTGCTCATCGGCGACTGGTTCTACCAGCGCATCTGGCGCATCGTCGAAACCGACCTCGGTGAGTTCACCGCGGGTCCGGAACCCGGCTTCTGGCGATCAACCGGCGATGCACTCCGGCTGGCCATGCGGGCGATCTTCACCGGTCTGCTCATCGTGCTGTTCGGGCTCGTCCCCGTCGTCGGAACCGTACTCGCGGTGGTGATCGGCACCTTCCTGTCGGGTCGGCTCGTCGCCCTGGAACTCACGACCCGTCCGCTCGAGGCGCGTGGGATGACGCGGCAGCAGCGTCGCGCGGCCTTGCGGTCGCACAGCCCGCGCGTGCTCGGCTTCGGCGTCGCCGTACATGTGTGCTTCCTCATCCCGGGCGGTGCCATCCTCGTGATGCCGGCCGCCGTCGCCGGCGCGACCGTGCTCGCCAAGCACGTGCTGGGTGAGGTAGCAGCCGCCGAGGTCAGCGGGTCGGGGGTGTGATCTTCCCCCACTCGGTTTGACCGTGTGCGAGGGGATCCCAGCGCTCAACGGGCGGGGTCTCCCCACGCAGTACCCCGACCAGCCGCGCAATCTCGTTCATCAGGGCCGTCGTCGCCTCGGTCATCGCCTGAGCATCCGTTCGCCCCGCCCACGGCGTGAGGTCGAGCGGCGCACCGACGAGCATCTCGACGTTCTTGCGGGGGAAAAACCTCAGGCGCCCGCCGTAGCGTGGCAGGATCTGTTGCGCCCCCCAGTGCGCCACCGGGATGAGCGGGATGTTGTGCTCCAGCGCGAGCCGCACGGCCCCGCTCTTGCCGCGCATCGGCCACTCGTCGGGGTCGCGGGTGAGGGTGCCCTCCGGGTAGACGATCACCGCGAGCTCGTCGGCGATGAGGCGGGTGGCCGCAGCGAGCGGGTCGGGTCCGCCTCCTGTGCGTTCGACCGGGATTTGCCCGGTGAACCTCAACAGCCACCCGAACCCGGGAATCTTGAACAGGCTCGCCTTCGCCAGGAAGCGCGGCACCCGACCGCCCCGCCAGACCAGGTAGGCCGTCGTCAGCGGGTCGAAGTTGGTGACGTGATTCGGCGAAATCACCAGCGCGCCGCGCTTCGGGATGTTGTCGAGCCCGCGCATCCGATACCGCCCGAAGAACTCGAAGATCGGGATCGCAATCGCCGCGACGATCCGCCAACGGATGATCTTCTCGGGCTTGCGGCGACGCACGGGTTCAGCGTAGAGCCGACCGACCCGTCGGGTGAATGCTCCCATTTGGGATCACTCACGTCGTGAGATATCCCAAATGGGATGTCTCACGGAGGGCCGGGTCTAGATCAGGTCGAAATCGGCGCCGAGGCCGGTCAGCTTGTCGACGAAGTGCTCGTACCCGCGGCTGATGAGGCCGAGGTTGGAGACCGTCGAGGTTCCTTCGGCCGCGAGGGCTGCGATGAGGTATGAGAAGCCGCCGCGCAGGTCGGGCACGCGCACATCCGCTGCATGCAGTTTCGTCGGGCCGGTGATGACCGCGGCCTGCTCCAGCTTGCGGCGCGGCACCCGTCTCGTGACCGACTCGAGGCCGTCACTGTGGACGACGATGTCGGCACCCATCTCGACGAGCGCGTCGGTGAACCCGAGACGGTTCTCGTACACCGTCTCGTGCACGACCGAGACGCCTTCGGCCTGGGTGAGGGCGACGATGAGCGGCTGCTGCCAGTCGGTCATGAAGCCGGGATGCACGTCGGTCTCGACCTGCACGGGCTTCAAGGGGCCGCCCGGATGCCAGAACCGGATGCCGTCTTCCCGCACGTCGAACGCACCGCCGACCTTGCGGAAGACGTTCAGGAACGTCATCATGTCCTGCTGGCGGGCACCGCCGACGAAGATGTCGCCGTGGGTGGCAAGCGCGGCCGACGCCCACGATGCGGCTTCGTTGCGGTCGAAGATCGCACGGTGGCTGTACCCGGTGAGGGTCTCGACACCTTCGATGAAGATCGTGCGGTTCGGCTCCATCCAGATGATGGCGCCCATCTTCTGCAGGATCGCGATGAGGTCCATGATCTCGGGCTCGATCGCGGCGTTCTTGAGCTCGGTGACGCCCTTGGCCCGCACCGCGGCCAGCAGCACCTGCTCGGTCGCTCCGACACTCGGATACGGCAGCTCGATGTTCGCGCCGGTCAGGCCGTTCGGGGCGGTGATGCGGATGCCTTCGTACGACTTGTCGACGATCGCGCCGAACGCGCGCAGGGCGTCGAGATGGAAGTCGATCGGCCGGTCGCCGATGCGGCAGCCGCCGAGGTCGGGGATGAGTGCCTCACCGAGGGCGTGCAGGAGCGGTCCGCAGAACAGGATCGGGATGCGGCTGGAGCCGGCAAGCGCGTCGATCTGTGCGAAGTGGGCCCGTTCGACGTTCGACGGGTCGAGCACGAGCACGCCGTCTTCGGGGCTCGTCACCGCGACGCCGTAGGCCTCGAGCATCTTGGTGACGATCGATATCTCGCTGATCTGCGGAACGTCTTGCAGGATGCTCGGAGTCTTGCCGAGGAGGGCGGCGACCATCGCCTTCGTCGCCAGGTTCTTCGCCCCGCGCACGTCGACGCGTCCCATCAGCGGCTTCCCGCCGCGGATGACGATGCTGTCGGCTTTCAGGCCCACGCGTTCCGCAGCCTTGGCGGCGTCCTTCGCGAGGCCGGCTTCGCCGTCGTCGACGCCGCCGTCATTCAGATCGCCGTCGTTCACGACCAAAGTCTCTGACACTGTGACACCTGCTGCCTTACTTACCGAACGGGAAGAGTCGCGGGCCGCCAGCTCTCACGGGCGGCCTCGAACTCGGTGATCCGCGCTTCGTCGCGCAGGGTGAGCCCGATGTCATCGAGCCCCTCCAACAACCTCCAGCGAGTGTAATCATCGATCTCGAAACCCACCTGGAGGTCGCCAACAGCGACCGTACGTGCTAGGAGGTCAACGGTCGCGGCGATGCCGGGTTGCGCCTCGATGGCCGCCCAGAAGCGCTCAATGTCGGCCTCCGAGACGACGCCGGTGAGCAGACCCTGCTTGCCCGAGTTGCCGCGGAAGATGTCGCCGAACCGCGGGGCGATCACAGCTTTGAAGCCGTAGTCGCGCAGCGCCCAGACGGCGTGTTCGCGGCTCGAGCCGGTGCCAAAGTCGGGCCCGGCGAAGAGTACGGTCGCGCCCGTCGTCCACGGCTGGTTGAGCACGAATCCGGGGTCTTTGCGCCATTCGTGGAACAGCGCGTCGTCGTAGCCGGTCTTCACGATCCGCTTGAGGAACACCGCCGGGATGATCTGGTCGGTGTCGACGGCACTCCGCGGGAGCGGAACGGCAGTGCCGGTGACGGTCTCGAACTTGTCCATTACACGCTCACCTCCGTTTCGACTTTCAGATCCGCAGGGCTGGAGAGGGTGCCGCGGATCGCAGTCGCGGCGGCGACGACGGGTGAGACCAGGTGGGTGCGGCCGCCTTTGCCTTGGCGGCCTTCGAAGTTGCGGTTGGATGTCGACGCGCACCGCTCCCCGGGAGCCAACTGGTCGGGATTCATGCCCAGACACATCGAGCAGCCCGCGAAGCGCCACTCACCGCCGAAGGCTTCGACGATCTTGTCGATCCCCTCCGCTTCGGCTTCCAGTCGCACCCGGGCGGAGCCGGGAACGACCATCACCCGCACATGGTCGGCCTTCTTCTGCCCCTTGATGATCGACGCGAAGGTGCGCAGATCATCCAGCCGGGAGTTGGTGCACGAGCCCATGAACACTGCATCCACCCGGATGTCTTTCATCCGGGTACCGGCTTCCAGTGCCATGTACTCCAACGCCCGCTCCGCAGCAGCCCGCTCGTTCGGGTCGACCATCGTCGCCGGATCCGGCACGCTCTCGTTGAGCGAAACACCTTGGCCGGGGTTGGTGCCCCAGGTCACGAACGGCTCCAACTCGTTCGCGTCGAGGAACACTTCGGCGTCGAAGACCGCGTCATCGTCGGTCGCGAGGGTCTCCCAGTAGGCGACCGCAGCATCCCAATCAGCCCCTTGAGGTGCATGCGCACGACCCTTGAGGTAGTCGTAAGTGACCTGATCCGGGGCAACCATCCCCGCCCGGGCACCCGCCTCGATCGACATGTTGCAGATCGTCATCCGGCCATCCATCGACAGTGCGCGGATTGCACTGCCGCGGTACTCGAGCACGTAGCCCTGCCCACCGTTGGTGCCGATCTTCGCGATGACGGCCAGGATGATGTCTTTCGCCGTGACCCCCGGCCGCAGCGTGCCCTCCACCGTGACCGCCATCGACTTGAACGGCGTGAGCGGCAACGTCTGCGTCGCCAGCACGTGCTCAACCTCGCTCGTGCCAATCCCGAACGCCATCGCCCCGAACGCACCATGCGTACTCGTGTGCGAGTCGCCACAAACGACGGTGATGCCCGGCTGGGTGAGGCCGAGCTGCGGGCCGACGACATGCACGATGCCCTGCTCAATGTCGCCTAGAGGATGCAGACGCACCCCGAACTCGGCGCAGTTCGCGCGGAGCGCCTCGATCTGCGTGCGGCTCGTCAGGTCGGCGATCGGCTTGTCGATCTCAAGCGTCGGGGTGTTGTGGTCTTCCGTCGCGATTGTGAGGTCGGGCCGTCGCACAGGACGACCCGACATCCGGAGGCCGTCGAACGCCTGCGGACTGGTGACCTCGTGGATGAGGTGCAGGTCGATGTAGATCAGGTCGGGTTCGCCGTTGTCGCCCTTTGCGACGAGATGCTTCGCCCAGACCTTTTCGGCCAGGGTCTTCGGGGTGCTCATGCTTCTTCGTGATCCTTCGTGGAGTGGGGATCGGCCGCGCAGAACTCCGCGACGAGGAGGCCGGGGCTAGGCCTCGTCGCGGCGACGAAGAAGGAGCCGCTCAAGCATCC
>NZ_JANMSQ010000190.1:0-20082 GCF_031389465.1 Pseudolysinimonas sp. | reverse complement strand
GTCTGCAGCACCTTCTGGTGACGCCGCCGCCGGTACCGCTTGCGCAGCCAGTCGTTGACGACGAGTGCACGTGCGGCTGCCCGAGCGTGCCACCACGCCCGGCTGCCTTCGACGATCCGGACAGCGCCCTCGGGCACGGCGACAGAGCCGTCGGCGACGCTCCAGTAGCGCCGCACGTCGGGCCGCAGCTCGGCGAGCGCGCGGTCGATGCCGAGCGGATTGCAGGATGCCGACTGGCCGTAGAAGCTCTCGAAGAACACCGCGTTCTCAGGGGACGGTCGCGACCCTCGGTACTCGTGTTCGAGTCGGCGCTGCGCGACCGCGCCACGTTCGTCGGAAGCGAGGGGAGCGGCGACGGTGACGACAACCCCGCCCGCATGCTCTCCCACCGTCGCGCGGAAAAGCTCGTGCTCGAGCTCGGCCGAAGCCGTCGTGATGGAACGCGACGACCAACCCCCGGGGGTGGCGAGTTGCAACCGGTACGCGTCGCTCGGCAGCGCGAGGTCATCGGCACCCCACCGCGGCCCGAGCAGCTCGAACTCGGCGACCGTGAGGTCACCGGCGGAAGAGAGGATGCCGTCGACCCGCGCCCGGCGACCCTCGAGCCGCGCCGCCGTGACGTCGCCCGAGATCGTCAGCCGGAGTGTCGACCCCTCCGCCGACTCGATGGCGACGATCGGCCGAGGCCGTACCTCGACCTGCGGGGCCGCCGGGCCGCCCGTGCGCGCGAGGATCTCGTCGAGCACCCGACGCGTCGCGTCCCCCGAGACGTCGACGTATTCGTCGCGCAGCCAGGCGCTGTGCCGCACCGCATCCGGGTCACCGTCGAGGGCAGCGTCGAGCAGGTCGAGGGCGCCCTCCCAACCGGTGGCATAGCGACCGGCGCTGAACTCCCGGTAGTCGTCGTAGAGCCCCCGGCGCTTCGCGTACTGCTCGAGGTCGGCGGCGAGGAACACGATCGGCCGGCCGAGGTGCGCGAAGTCGAACGCGATCGACGAGTAATCGGTGAGCAGCACGTCGATCTCCGGCAGGACGGCGTTGACGTCACGTACCCGGTCGGCTCCGAGCATCCGCACCCGCGTGCTCCGTGCCGGGCCGGCCGCGTAGTCGCCCGCTCCGAGTGGATGCGCGCGTAGGTAGAGCACCGCGTCACGCTGTTCGAGCCAGACAGCGATGGCATCCCATTGTTCGGCGGTCGGGGCGACGGGGTCGGGCGCTCCGTCGCGCCAGGTCGGCGCGTAGAGGATCGCGTGCCGGGCGTCGGCGTCGAGCAACGGCGCGTCACGCGGCGCGGCGAGGGCGTCATCACGCGGGTCGCCGGTCACGACGATCCGTGAACCGGGCACCCCGAACGCGCTCTCGACGCGGGCAGCGACCAGCTCCGAAGCGACCGGAAAGAGCCGGATGCCGTGCCCCGCCATCCGGTAGGCCCGCGTCACGAGACCACGCACGAGCCGATGGTCGGGCAGGAACGACACCCGCAACGTCGCCGGGGAATCGAGGTGCAGACGCTTCAGCGGGATGCCGTGCCAGAGCTGTACGACGAAGCCGCCGCGGGTCGCGTAACGGTTCACATCGCCGAAGCCATGGGTCACGACGAGCACCCGCGCGCGGAGGGTCAGCCGGAAGCCCCGCCATCCGGACTTCAGCTCGGCGTCGAGCCCGAGGCGGCGCGCCTCGGCGAGTTCGGCATCCGTCGTCGCCAGCCAGACCAACCGGGTGCCGGCCAACCGGGTGTCGGCCAACCGGGTGTCGGCGTCGAGCCTCTCCCGCGCGGCCCGGTAGAGCGGCAGGGCGCCTTCGCCCACCCCGATCCCGCAGCCGAACACCCACAACCGCGAATTGCGGGGCACGATGAAGGTCGCGAGCGCGCCGAGCGCATACAGCGGCAGCCGCAACACCTTGCGGGCGTTGCCCACACCGAACGTGAATCTCGCCATGGCGGGAGTGCGGGGCCCTTCTCACCGCGCCATCGGCGGCACGGTCACGATTCTGTCACGGAGCCTCCCCGCGAAATGCACAGGGCACGGTGCTGATTCAATGGTCGAGTGTCCGTGCTGAGCGACCTCAAGGCCGTGCGCCGCGTGATCCGCAACGCACTGCGCTCCCGAGCGACGCGTGCGGAACTTGCGAGACGGCTCCCGCCGCTCCCCGAGCCCGGCAGCATCCAGATTGCCGTGTACTTCGCCGACACCCGGGTGAACCTCTACCAGATCCGCCAGTGGTACGCCCCGCTCGCGGAACTCACGAAGCGGCATCCGGTCGCCATCATCACGCGCAGCCCCGGTGCGACGCTGACCCTGCTCGACGAGTCGCCGGTGCCTGTCGTCTACCGCCGCCGCGTCGTCGACCTTGAGGAATTCGTCGGCGAACAGGACCTGCGGCTCGTGCTCTACGTCAACCAGAACCAGAAGAACTTCCAGATGTTCCGGTACGGGCGCATGTGGCACGTCTTCATCAACCATGGTGAGAGCGACAAGATGTACATGACCACCAACCAGTTCAAGGCGTACGACTACGCCCTGGTTGCCGGTCAGGCCGCGCTCGACCGGCTCTCTCGCAAACTGTGGGCGTTCGACGTGGCGCACCGCGCGATCCCGATCGGGCGCCCGCAAGCCGATCACTTCGTCGGCGAGCCGCGCTACCCGAACGACGGTCGCATCGCCGTGCTCTATGCGCCCACCTGGGAGGGCGACCGGCCTGCGGCGGCATACGGCTCGATCGAGACGCACGGGCGGCAGCTCACCGCAGCGGTGCTCGCCTCGCCACGGCACCGTCTGGTCTACCGGCCGCATCCGCGCAGTGGCGTGATCTCGCGGGAGTACCGCGAGGCGCATCGGGCGATCATCGCCGCGATCGGCGACGCCAACCGAGCGGATGCCGCAGCCCACCACCTCTACGACGACGGCCCCGAACTCGGCTGGCAGCTGGCGGCGGCCGACGTCGCCATCACCGACATCTCGGCGATGATCTACGACCGCCTCGCGACCGGCAAGCCGATTCTGGTGACCCGCCCGTCATCGCCGACCGCCGAGATCGACGAGGACGGCTTCCTCGGCGTCGCCGACTGGCTCGCCGCGGGCGAGGCCGACGACATCCTCGCCATTGTCGACCGCGCCCTTCTCGACCCGGCGGCCCGCGAGAAACTCGCCACCTGGTCGACCCACTACTTCGGCGACACCACCCCCGGTGTTGCGACCCAGCGGTTCCATGACGCGATCGACGCACTCATTGCGGAATGGGACCGGCACGCCCTCATCCATGTCGGCGATCGGCGGTCGTCGGAATCCGACCCGCTCGACGAAGAAGAAGACGAAGAAGGGCTGCCGCCAAGCGGCGACTGACCCTCTGTGTTGTATCAGGCGAAGAGGCCAGCGATCACCGCGCGAGCGGTGCTGGTCACGGCAGGGGAAAGCGAGCCGATCCGGCGCACGATGAGGCGAGCGTCCGCAGTGAACAGCTTGTCGGGTCGCAGATAGCTCTCGCGTGCGAGCCCGCTAGCCGCGACATCGGACCCTGAGACCGTGACAGCGCTGCGGTGGCCCCACGGGCGGGAGGTGATCTGACAGAGGATGAGGTCGCCGTGTTCAGCATTCGCGGCGACGAAGGCGGGGCGGAGCTTGTGGCCCGTGAGATCTGAGAACGGGAATGGGACGAGCACGACGTCCCCTACTGCAGGTGCGCCCACGCCTCATCCTCTTCGGGTCGGTTCCAATCGCTCAGAGCGCCCTCGCTGAGCTGAAAGAGCGTCGCACCGGTCGCCGGCTCGACGGGCGAGATGCGCAGTTCGCCGTCGACAACGCGCATCTCGACTTCGTCGGTCAGCTCGGCTTCTTCGAGGAGGGCCTTCGGGATGCGGATGCCGCGTGAGTTGCCGATCGGCACGAGTTTGCTCCTCATGTGATCACATCGTAGTCACACGATTGTGAGTCATCGAAGCTCTTGCCGGCGTGATTTGAGTGCGACAGCGGAATAGCACCCGACAGACTCCGTTGTGAAGGACAGCTCGGAGGCTCTCGCGCCTGCTCTACCTGTACAAGACTGTACAATTCAGCCATGATCAGTGTCTCGCTCACGGAGGCCCGTGCGCGGCTGCCTGAACTCCTCACCAGGGCGGCGGAGGGGGAAGAGATTCACATCCTGCGGCATGGCAGGGCCGTCGGGGTGCTCATCGGGCACGCTCGCTGGGTGAAGACGCAACAGCACGACGTGCTCATCCAGGCGAAAGAACTGCGCAAGCGGATCGAGGCCGCACGCGGCAAGCCGCTTCCGAGCAGCGACGAGCTCCGCGGCGATCCTGCAAACTACGACCGCTATCTGCGCGAACTTCGCGACGATGGCGATGTCGAGTGGCAGGAGCAATGGGGTGACTGACGCCTTCGACGCGAACGTTCTCATTGCTGCTGCGCGACCCGGCGATGCGACTGATGCCGATCGTCTCGTCATCTCTCAATCGAGCAATCGCATCGGGTCGGTCGTGCTCTTACCCGAAGTTCTGACCAAACCGCTCCAAACCGGCGATCGCGCGGAGATCGCGACCCTCACCCGATTCCTTGCGAGCATCGAACTCAAGTCAGTCGACGTGGAGATCGCCGATGCCGCTGTCGCACTCGGTGCGAAGTACCGACTGAAAGCTGCCGATGCGATCCACCTCGCGACCGCTGTCGTCTGGGGTGCCGAACGTTTCTACACGCACGACACGAAAGACTTCGGACTGCACATCACTGAGATCGACGTCGTGCGGCCTGGTGCGGCGGACTAACCCGCGGGCGGTAGCCCCTCGCGGCGGTCGTTCGCCCGCGGGGCGGGCGGCAGCATCGGGTAGCCCGCGCGCCCGCGCGGCAGTTTCGCCGGACGCGGTGCCTTCGCGGGCTTGGCGGCCTTGACCGCCTTCGGAGCGCGCGGCGGTTTCGGCTGCTTGACCACGACATCCAGGGTTGCCGGAAAGGCAGCGGGTGCCGGGCCGAACGCGGTGCGCGCCGAGTTCACGACGCGGCGGCCGAGCAGGTGGTTGCCCCCGCCGCCAATGACTGCGCCGATGCCGAACGGGATGGCCCGGCCGATCACCGACGAGCCCTGGGTCACCGCGAACTTGCGCACGAACGCTCTCTGCACGCGGTCGCCGAGCGGGCCGAACACCGCAGCAGGCAGGCTTCGCGTTACCAGTTCACCCCAGAAGGCGGTGCGGTTCGGTCCGGACCCTGCCGCCTGGCCGGCGAACTGACGGATGAGCTCCTGCCCACCGTTGCCCAGAATCATCGCCATCACGAGGGTGCGGGCTCGATCGCGATCGAGGTCGGCGATGCCGTGCACTTCGGTCACCGACTGCGCGAACAGCGCGCTCGCCTCGAGGAACCCCGCGGTCTCGACGCCCGAGAGCACGACCGACACGCCGGTGCCCACCGCGGGGATCGCGGCGCTCGCCCCGACGAGTGCGCCGCCGGTGGTGACGGCGGTCAGGTAGCGCCGCTCGAGAATCGCGACGATCTGCGACGGATTCGCGTCGGGCCGACGGGAGCGGATGCTGCGGATGTGGGCCAGCACGACCGGCCGCTGCACCGAGAGCAGCGCGTCAAGTCCCCGCTCGGCCGCTGAGGGCGACCGGTCAGGGCGCCGTACCTCCAGCTCGCCGGACATCACTTCACACCGTAATCGGCGTTGTAGCGGTTCACCACCTCGCGGATGGGGGCATCAAGCACGAGCTGGCCTTGATCGAGGTAGAGGCCGCGGGAGCAGAACCGCAGCAGGTCCTTCTCGCTGTGCGACACGAAGAACAGCGTGCGACCGCCGGCGAGTAGCTCTTCGATCCGCGTGTAGCACTTCGCTTTGAACTGGGCGTCACCGACGGCGAGCACCTCGTCAACGAGGATGATCGGCTCCTCGAGGCGGGAGATCACGGCGAACGCGAGGCGCACCCGCATCCCACTCGATAGGTGCTTGTAGGGGGTGTCGACGAATTTCTCAAGCTCGGCGAAGGCGATGATCTCGTCGAAGCGCCCCGCAATCTCGCGCGTCGTCATGCCGTGCAAACCCGCGGTGAGGTTGACGTTGTCGCGCACGGTGAGGTCGCTGACGAACCCGCCGGTGATCTCGATGAGCGGCGCGACACCGCCGGTCACGGCGACCTCGCCCTCATCGGGCAGCATCACCTGGGCGACGAGTTTGAGCAGGGTCGACTTGCCCTGGCCGTTGCGGCCGACGACCCCGATCGCCTCGCCCGGCGCCACCTCGAACGACACGTTGCGCAGTGGCCAGAACTCATCTGGCCGACGTCGACGGGCCCGTCCGGCGAACAGATCTTTGAAGTTGCGGCGTGAGCCGCGATTGCGGGTGAAGCGGATGCCGAGATTCCGCACACTGATCGCACCCTCGGGCGTCATGCCGAGAGGCAGCGGGATCGCGGCCATCAGATCTCCTTCAACACGCGGCGAATGCTGCCGCGATAGACCAGGAACCCGACGACGAGGAAGAGCACCGTCATCCCGGCGCTGATGGAGACCGCGAACCAGTCGAGCTGGTCGGGAAAGAACGCCGCGCGGTAGAGCGAGAAGATGCCGGCGAGCGGGTTGAACGCGCCCCAGAACTGCAGTCCCTGCGGCAGGTCGTGAAGGCCGTAGATGATCGGCGACGCATAGAACAGGAAGCGCAGCACCAGCTTCACGGCCCGCTCCAGGTCGCGGAAGAACACGACGAGCGGTGCGACGAGCAGCCCGATCCCGAGCGTGAGGGCGGCCTGCAACACAATCGCCAACAGCCACCAGAGCGCTTCGACGTGCAGCGTCGCACCCGCGAAGAACACGAAGATCGCCAGCACCGGGATGCTCGCCACGAACTCGATTCCCTTGCTGAGCACGAGCCGCGCGACCCAGATCGTGCGCGGGATGGTGGTCGAGCGAATGAGCTTGGCTTCTTTGGTGAATGCGCGGGTGCTGTCAGAGATTGCTCCGGTGAACCACATCCACGGCAACAGCGCGGCGAGCAGGAACACGATGTACGGTTCGTGACCGACGGGGCGCTGGAACACCTGGGTGAAGACGAACCAGTAGATCCCCGCCATGACGAGCGGGTCGAGGATCGACCACAGGTAGCCGAGCGCGCTCGTCGAGTAGCGCACCTTGAGGTCGCGCGTCGTGAGGATCCACAGCGACCGTCGATAGCGCGCGATCGGTGACCACCGACGTCGCACCTCGGGGCGCGCAAGATCGTCGACGGTCACGCAGCAACATTAGCCGCGGGATCGGGCCGGCCAGCGGAGGCGGCGGCGTGGACGTCGCAGGAGCGGGTTCGCGCGGTCGGGACGCGCGAACAGAGCAGCGCAGGTCAGACGAAGAGGTTGGCTCGTTCGAGGTCTTCGGCGAAGTCGATCTCGACCGCGTAGAGGTCGGAAATGTCGACGGGCGAGAAGCGCACGGCATCCTGCTCGATCGCGAGTTCGATGCCGCGCTCGAAGTAGTCCTGGTCGGCGACCTTGTGCAGGTGACGGATGAGCGCCGCCTTGTCGTCTCGGGCGACGAAGTTGATGCCGACGGCTTCGCCGAGTCCACCGACGACGGTCTTGGAGAGCTCTTTGATGTGGCCGGTGGCGTCGGTCGTGTACTTCACCTCTTCGTCGGACACCTTCGCGGTGTTGACGCTCACGAAGCTGCGCTCGGCGGCGACGAGGTCACCGGCACGCACCAGCGCTTCGGGGTCGAACACGACGTCACCGTTCATCCAGAGCACGCCGCCGTCTTTCGACGCCTGCAGCGCGCGCAGGAGCGACTTGCTGGTGTTGGTCTGGTCGTAGCGCTCGTTGTACACGTAGGAAGCTTCGGGGAACGCCTCGACGATGTGTTCGAGCTTGTAACCGACAACGATCGTCACATTCACATCGGCGCCGAAGGCCTGGTGGACGTTGTCGAACTGCTGCTGCATGATGCTGCGGCCGTCGCTGAGTTCGGTGAGCGGCTTCGGCAGCGAGCGACCGAGGCGGCTGCCCATCCCTGCTGCGAGGATCACGATCTGAGTCGTCATGGTCCTGGTCTCCTTGGGTGAATTGGGGCCGCCCGATGGAGTGAAATTCACCCGCTGTTCACCGCGCGACCGTTGTGCAAGACACCCCGTTGTGTGTCTCGATTCTATCGATGCCCCTGTGGAAAACCCCAGGTGGTTGACACGACCGTTCCCGGATCGTGATGAAACTCCCTCGCAACTCGCGTTGATACGGTGGACCGGTGGAATCCGACCGTGACGCCCCGCCCCGCAAGGGTCCGAGCGGACGAACGGTCGCTGCACGTCCTGGTGCAGCTCGCGGCGCCGGATTGTCGAGTCGCCGTCCTCCCGAACTTGCGGTCGTGACGATCACCGCGCCCGAACCCGCGTCTGCAGGCACCCTCGAGCTCGAGCTCGCGCTCGCGCCCGCGCCGAAGCCAGAGCCGAAGTCGAAGCCGAAGTCGAAGGCCGGCTCCAAGCCCAAGCCGTCAACGGATCTCGTCGTGAAGGCCCCGAAGCTGACGAAAGCCGTGCGTCGTCCGGCCCGCGCCACCGCCCAGCCGGTCACGGCATCCAGTCCTGCGCTTTCGGTGCGCAACCTCACGAAGCGCTTCGGCGGCATCACCGCGGTGGATTCGGTCGACCTCGAGATTCCGGCCGGCACGTTCTACGGATTCGTCGGCCCGAACGGCGCCGGCAAGACGACCACCCTGGCGATGATCACCGGTCTGCTGCGCCCCGACGTCGGCGTGGTGCGCATCCACGGGGCGGACATCTGGCGCAACCCGGGGGTCGCGAAGAAGTCGCTCGGCGTGCTGCCCGACAATCTGCGGCTCTTCGATCGGCTGACCGGTGCCGAATTCCTCCACCACGCGGGCGCCCTGCGTGGGCTCGACAAGGACACGACGTCTCACCGCATCGACGACCTCGTTGTCGGCTTCGGCTTGCGGCACTCACTCGACCGGTTCGTCTCCGACTACTCGGCCGGCATGGTGAAGAAGATCGCCATCGCGGCGGCGATGATTCACTCGCCCCGGCTTCTCGTGCTCGACGAACCATTCGAGTCGGTCGACCCGGTGTCGGCGGCATCCGTCATCGCGATCCTCAAGAAGTACGCGGAGGCGGGCGGCACGGTACTGCTGTCGAGCCACAGCATGGGCCTCATCGAGCGCACCTGCGACGCCGTCGCGATCATCGCCGACGGCAGGATGTTGGCGGCAGGACCGCTCGCCGACGTACTCGACGGCGAGAGCCTCGAGACGCGGTTCGTGGAACTCGCCGGTGGCGCGGGCGCTGTGGAGGGCATGGAGTGGTTGCAGAGCTACTCCGACTGAAAGCGCGGTTGCTGGTCAACGCGTTCCGCGTTCCCGGTACCGCGACCTGGACAGGCTTCGGAATCGTGCTCGCCGGCGTCGGCGTCGCGCTGCTGTGGGGTGGTGCCGCGCTCGCGGCCGAACTGGATGCTGTCACCCGCCACCGGGTCATCGTCGTCGCCGGCGCGCTGGTGTCGCTCGGCGCGTTTTTCATCCCGCTCGTCGTCGCGCGGTCACAGCTGTTCCATCCCCGAGCGCTGTGGCTGTTCGGATTCCGACCGCTGTCGATCGCGGGCGCCGTGCTGCTGACAACTCTCGTCGGCCCCGCCCTGGTGCTCGTACCCATCGCCCTCGCGCCGCTGCAGCTGTGGACCGGATCAGCCGCAGGGACGGCGACCCTCGCCGTGCCGTTCATCGTGATGGAAGGCATCCTCGCCGCCCGAATCGGCGTCGTGATCGGCTCGGTGTTGCGCTATCGGCCCGCCATCAATGTCCTGATCCGCATCGTCGTGGCTGTGATCTTCGTGGCCGGTGTGGTCGTGATCGTCGCCCATCTCGCCCCGACGCTCGCGCAGTCGCTGCCCGGGTCGTGGTGGCACGCCGTGCTGGCGATCGTGGTCGCCCTGGCACCGTTGCGGGACCCGGTGATTGCCGACACCCTCACGGCGCTTCCGCTCGGGGCATTCTGGCGCGCGCCGTCGCACCAGGCCGCCGGCGACGCCGCTCTCGTCGACCAGGACTTCGGCCTCGGTGCCCTCACGATCGCCGTGCTCGCGCTGGTCTGGGTCGCGTCGCTCGCCTACCAGCTGAGGCCGACCCGGCGCATCCCGCGCGAACGCGCCGCCCTGGTGCCCGGGTGGTTCCGACAGCTGCCGTCAACCCCCGTCGGCGCGGTCGCCGCCCGCAGCTTCACCTACTGGACTCGTGACCCGCGGTATCGGGCGGCGCTCGTCGTGCTGCCTGCCGTGCCGGTTGTCACCTTGCTCGCGATGTGGATCGCCGGCATCCCGTTCCCGATCGCGTCGCTCGTGCCCCTGCCGCTCATGGTGTTGCTGCTCGCCTGGGGCACCCTGCACAACGACGTCGCCTACGACTCGACCGCGATGTGGACCCACCTCGCCGCTCACACCCGCGGCGTGGATGACCGGATCGGTCGAATGCTGCCGGTGCTCGCGATGGGGGTACCGGTCGTGCTGCTCGGCACTCCGCTCACCGCATGGGCACACGGCGACTGGCTGATCGCCCCCGCTGTGCTCGGAGTCTCGGCCGCGATCCTGCTCGGCGGAATCGGCGTCTCGAGCCTCATCTCGGCCCGCTACCCGTACCCCGCGACGCGGCCCGGAGATGCCCCGTTCCAACAACCGCAGGTGCCGGGCGCGAGCGGCAGCGGCATCCAGTTCGGCTCGCTCGTGCTCATCCTGCTCGTCGCGGCACCGGCGATCACCGCGACCGTCTTCCAGCTGCTCGGGATGCCGGGCCCTTGGAACTGGATCGCGCTCATCGCCGGCCTCGCAGCCGGGTTGCTCGTGCTCGTGCTCGGCATCCGGGTCGGCGGTGCGGCGTACGACCGCCGGACCCCCGAGCTGCTCGAGTTCGCGGTACGTCACTGAACCCCCGTGCGGGCGAGGCGGCGTCGCCGTAACCTTGGGGTATGGCCGATCACGACCGCGGACCCGACACCGTCGGAGGCGGAACCGACACCCTCGAACGCGAGCTCGAGAGGCTCCTCGAGGACTCACAGATTGAGGACGGCGACCACGAGCGCTTCTCGCACTACGTGCAGAAAGAGAAGATCCTCGAGTCGGCGGTGACCGGCAAGCCGGTGCGCGCCCTGTGCGGCAAGAAGTGGGTCCCGGGTCGCGACCCCGAGAAGTTCCCCGTCTGCCCCGATTGCAAGAAGGTCTACGAGCGCCTGAAGGGCTGACCCCTCCCCAGGGGTCGATACCGCGTGAGTTATCCCAAATGGGATAACTCACGGTCTGCGCCACCACATTCGGGATCACGATCGGCGGCATGAAGCCGTTCCGAGTCGCCGTCGCACGTCAAACCGGCATGTCGGATGCCCGCATCCGATCTCGCGAGTTCGCGACACCTTTCCACGGGGTGAGAGCCGCACACGGGATCGAGACTGACTCCGAGGCGCTCGCCCGTGCGTACGCGGTCAAGATGCGGAAGGACGCCGCGTTCTCGCACGTCACCGCCGCTCAACTGCTGGAGGCCCCTCTTCCCGCTCGGTTCACGGCTTCGCCCCTCCACGTGACGGTCCCAACCGGCACTGCCCCGGTTCGTGGGCGCGGGATCGTCGGCCACCACGGGAGCTACAGCGGGTCAGCAGTCGCGCACAGTGCCCTGAGGATTCTGCCGCCGCCCAGCGCATGGCTGACGCTGGGGGAGATGCTCGACCTGCCCGACCTCGTTGCTGTCGCGGATTCGCTCGTGACTGCGACGCGACATCGGGCGGCGTGGTGTTCGGTCGATGATCTTGTCGCTGCAGTGCTCACTCATCCTCGCGTGCGCGGTCGGCCCACTCTTCGGAGCGCCCTTGCGTTCGTGCGCCCAGGGGCGGCATCGCGACCCGAGTCTCTGCTGCGGGTACTGCTCGTCGCGGCGGGATTTCCGGAGCCAATACTCAACTTCGCCGTGCCCGGCCTGCCGTACAAGGTCGACCTCGCATGGCCCGAGTTCAAGTTCGGAATGGAGTATGACGGGCGATACCACGCCTTCCCGGGTCAGGCCCGGGCGGACTCCAGCAGGCAGGAGTTCATCCACGATCGCGAGTGGCAACTGATGCGGGTTCAGAAGGAGGATCTGTTCGACGAGCCTCGGGAGCTTGTCGCGCGCGGTCGACGGCGCCTCGCCGCACGTGGGTTCGTCGTTCCGGCTCGTGAGATATCGAGTTTGGTGCTCCCGCGTCGGTGAGATATCCCAAATGGGATATCTCACGCCGCACCGAGGGGCCGCGGTCAGATGTAGACGGTCGGGATGACGGGCTCGCCCCGCGAGAGACCGAACGCCGAGAAGGGGAGTTCTGCGATCGCGGCGGCGTGGTGTTCGCGGGCGGCGGCGACGCCGTCGGGCCCGAGGAACGTGGGGTCGACGACGCCGTCCAGGACGAGGTCGACGAGCAGGCCCCGGCCGGGCTTGGGCAGCGTTTCGGGTTCTTCGACGTAGATGGTCTCTTCGACGGCGACGCCGTGGTCGAGAGTGCGCACGGGCACTTTGCGTCCGGCGACTGTCGCCTTGCCATCCGATTGCTTCCCCACGGGGAGCCATTCGCCGGTGTCGGATTGGTGCGCGACGAGTTTGTATACCATCCCGGATGCGGGGGAGCCGGAGCCGGTGACGACCGAAGTTCCGACGCCGTAGGAGTCGACGGGGGCGGCGCGAAGAGCGGCGAGGGTGTATTCGTCGAGGTCGTTGGTGACAGTGATGCGGGTGCCGGTGGCGCCCAGCGCGTCGAGTTGCGCGCGGGCGTCGGCGACCACGGTGCCCAACTCGCCCGAGTCGATCCGGATCGCACCCAGCGAGGTTCCGGCCACGCGGATCGCCGTGTCGATCCCTTCCGAGATGTCATAGCTGTCGACGAGCAGTGTGGTGCCGACCCCCATGGCGTCGACCTGAGCGCGGAAGGCCTCCTCTTCGGAGTCGTGCAGCAGCGTGAAGGCGTGCGCGGCGGTGCCCATCGTCGGCACCCCCCAGGTGCGACCGGCCTCCAGGTTGGATGTCGCGGCAAACCCGGCAATGTAGGCGGCGCGGGCGGCGGCGACGGCTGAGCGCTCCCCGGTGCGCCGCGAGCCCATCTCGGCGAGCGGTCGACCGTCGGCGGCGGCTACCATCCGGGCGGCGGCCGAGGCGACGGCGGAGTCGTAGTTGAGGATGCTGAGCGCCAACGTCTCGAGCACCACGGCTTCGGCGAAGGTGCCTTCGACGATGAGGATGGGCGAACCGGGGAGGTAGACCTCGCCTTCGCGGTATCCCGCGATCGACCCCGAGAACGAGTACGCCGAGAGCCATTCGAGAGTCCGCTCAGAGACGACCGAGTGGGTACGCAGCCAGGCGAGCTCAGGCTCCCCGAAACGGAAGTCGGCGAGCTCGGAGAGCAGGCGCCCGGTGCCGGCGACGACGCCGAACCGACGCCCGGCGGGCAGTCGCCGGGTGAACAGCTCGAACACGCAGCGCCTTGACGCGGTGCCGTCGCGCAGAGCGGCATCGATCATCGTCAGCTCGTAGCGATCGGTGAGCAGGGCGCTCGTCATCCGTCGAGCCTATCCGCGCAGGTGACGCGACTACCCTTGACAACTGTGAGCCCCGACACGGATGCCCCGATCGGTGTCTTCGACAGCGGGGTCGGCGGGCTCACCGTTGCCCGGGCGATCCTCGATCAGTTGCCGCACGAGCGGGTGCTGTACGTCGGCGACACGAAGCATTCGCCCTACGGTCCGAAGCCGATCGCCGAGGTGCGCGCCTACGCGCTCGAGGTGCTCGACGACCTGGTCGCACAAGGCGTGAAGGCGCTCGTGATCGCCTGCAACACCGCGAGCGCGGCGATGCTACGGGATGCCCGCGAGCGCTACGAGGTGGCGTTCGGCATCCCGGTCATTGAGGTCATCCAACCGGCGGTGCGGGCCGCGGCGCGGGCGACCCGCAACGGTCGGGTCGGAGTGATCGGCACCGCAGGCACGATCCAGTCCCGGGCGTACGACGACGCGTTCGCCGCGGCCCCGGCCGTCGAGCTGTTCAGCCAGGCGTGTCCGCGGTTCGTCGAGTTCGTCGAGGCCGGAGTCACGAGCGGGCCGGAGCTGTTCGCGGCGGCGGAGGAGTACCTTGCACCCCTCAAAGCCGCCGACGTCGACACCCTCGTGCTCGGCTGCACGCACTACCCGCTCATGTCGGCGGCCATCCAGTACGTGATGGGCCCCGGCGTGCGGCTCGTGTCGAGTGCTGAGGAAACAGCGGCGGATGTCTACGGCCGCCTCGTGTCGCTCGGCATCGAGCGCATCGACCCGACGACGCCGCGCCACTCGTTCGAGTGCACCGGCGACGACAAGGCTGCGTTCCTCGCACTCGCCCATCGTTTTCTCGGTCCAGAGGTCTCGCGCGTCGAAACCTTCGAGACCGGCACCATCCAGCTCCCGACGATTGGACTCTCATGACTGCCACTTCCCCTCCGCAGCAGAGCCGTGCCGACGGCCGCACCCCCGATGATCTCCGCCCGATCACGATCGAACGCGGCTGGAGCGCGCAGGCGGAGGGCAGTGCGCTCATCTCGTTCGGCAACACGAAGGTGCTGTGCACCGCATCCTTCACCAACGGCGTGCCGCGCTGGCTGATGGGTAAGGGCAAGGGCTGGGTGACCGCGGAGTATGCGATGCTGCCGCGCGCGACCAACGACCGCTCCGACCGGGAGAGCGTGAAGGGCCGCATCGGGGGCCGCACACACGAGATCTCGCGGCTGATCGGTCGCAGCCTGCGCGCGGTCATCGACACCAAGGCTCTCGGCGAGAACACGATCGTGATCGACTGCGACGTGCTGCAGGCCGACGGTGGCACGCGCACGGCAGCGATCACCGGGGCGTACATCGCGCTCGTCGATGCCGTCGAGTGGGGCCGCACCAAGGGCTTCATCGGCAAGAACGCGAAGGCGCTCATCGACTCGATTGCTGCGGTGAGTGTCGGCATCATCGACGGCGTTCCGATGCTCGACCTCGCCTACGTCGAAGACGTACGTGCCGAGACCGACATGAACGTCGTGATGACCGGTCGCGGCCTGTTCATCGAGGTGCAGGGAACCGCGGAGGGCGCGCCGTTCGACAAACGCGAACTGGATGCGCTACTCGAATTGGCGGGCAGCGGTGTCGCGCGGCTCACCGCCATTCAGACGGCGACGCTTTCACCGGAGTCAGCGACGCAGTGACGACGTTCGTTCTGGCGACGCACAACGCGCACAAGGTGCACGAGTTGCGGCGCATCCTCGGTGACCGGCTGGGGGCGCACGAGCTGACCGGATATGACGGCCCGGCTCCCGTCGAGGACGGCGACACGTTCGAGGCGAACGCCCTCATCAAGGCGCGGGCCGCGCACGCGCACACCGGACTCCCGGCGCTCGCCGATGACTCGGGCATCGCGGTTGCGGCGCTCGGCGGAGCTCCCGGCATCGACTCGGCGCACTACTCGGGGCAGCGCGACGACGGCGCCAACCTGCGTCTCGTGCTGCAGAACCTCGAAGGAGTCGCCGACCGCGGGGCGACGTTCGTCTGCGCGGCGGCTCTCGTCGACGCCGACGGGGAGTACGTCGTGCGCGGGGAGTGGCCGGGCACGGTGCTCGCGGAACCCGCGGGTGCCGGAGGCTTCGGCTACGACCCGATCTTCCAGCCCGCCGGCGAGTCCCGCAGCTCCGCCGAGCTCAGCGCCGCCGAGAAGGATGCCGACAGTCACCGGGCCCGCGCCTTCGTCGCCCTCACCGAGGAACTGCGCCGCCGCTACGGCTGAGCGGCCGATTCCAGAAGCACGCGAGAATGGATGCCGTGGGTCACGATCATGGGCACGGCGCGTCGACGAGGGGTCGACTGGCGATCGCGTTCGCGATCATCGCCGTCGTGCTCGTCGTGCAGGTCGTCGGGGCGTGGTTCTCGGGGTCGCTCGCCCTGCTCGCCGACGCCGGCCATATGGCGAGCGATGCGATCGGGCTGCTCGTCGCGCTCGTGGCGAGCGCTTGGGCGACCCGACCGGCGACCGACCGGCACACCTTCGGCTTTCGCAGGGTTGAGGTTCTCGCGGCGCTCGTCAACGGGGTGCTGCTCACCGTGGTCGCCGTCGTGGTCGCGATCGAGGCGATCCGCCGCCTGACCGACGGCGCCTCGCATACGCCAGCCGGCATCCCGATGCTGGTCGTTGCCGGGATCGGTCTGCTCGCCAACGTCGTTGCCTACCTCGTACTGCGCGGTGGCGACCGGCGCTCGATGAACATGCGCGGCGCCACGCTCGAGGTGCTCGGCGACCTGTTCGGCTCGATCGCCGCGGTGATCGCCGGTGTCGTGCTCATCACCACCGGGTTCGGTGCGGCTGACGCGATCGCCTCGCTCGTGATCGCGGCGCTCATCGTGCCGCGGGCGGCGCTTCTGCTGCGCGACGTCGTGCGGGTGCTGACCGAGTCCGCGCCTCGCGAGACCGACGTGACCCTGATCCGCGAACACCTCCTCGAAACGCCGGGTGTCGTCGCGGTACATGACGTGCACGTCTGGGCGATCACGTCGGGCGCGCCGGTGTTCACCGCTCACGTCGAGTGCGAGCCGGAGGTGTTCGAGAGTGGGCGAACCGGCGAGATGCTCGAGAGCCTCGGGGAGTGCCTGCACGGGCACTTCGACGTCGAGCATTCGACGTTCCAACTGGAACCCGCCGGGCACTCGGAGCGCGAGGAGCCGGCCCATCGGTGAGTCGATCGGCGGCGGGCTGTCGACCGTCGCCGAGAACTACCTCAAAGCCATCTACGGCCACACGGAGTGGCAGCCCCACCCGATCACGTCGTCGCAGCTTGCCGCGCGGCTGGGGTCGGCCCCGTCGAGCGTGACTGAGATGGTGAAGAAGCTCACCGTGCAAGGGTTCGTCGAGCACGCGCTCTACGGCACGATCGTGCTGACCCCGCGCGGGCGGGCCGAAGCGCTACGGATGGTGCGCCGTCACCGGCTCATCGAGACCTGGCTGGTCAGCGAGTTCGGTTACGGCTGGGACGAGGTGCACGACGAAGCCGAAGTGCTCGAACACGTGGTGAGCGATCGGATGATCGACGCGATCGATGCGCGGCTGGGGCACCCGACGAGCGATCCCCATGGCGACCCGATTCCCGGCGCGGATGGCGTCGTTCCGGCGACTCACGGGACGCTGCTCAGCGAGATCGAGAGCGGGGAATCGGTGCGGGTAGTGCGCATCAGCGACAGCGACCCGGCGGTGCTGCGCCTGCTAGAGGGTCGCGGGATCGGGGTGGGCTCGCGGGTCGAGCCCGGCAGCGTGCCCGTCGAGGCCGCGCGTGCCGTGTGGGTGACGAGCGTCTGAGCCCGATCTCCCAAGGGTGAGATTTCGGGCGCCCGAAGAATCTCGGCTAACATTTCGGTGTGCCGAAATCTCGTCGTCGAGTGATCATCCCGATCGTCGCACTCCTTGTCGCCGCGCTCGTCGGCTGCGGTTCGCCGGGGACGCCTGAGCGGGAGCGGCCGCTCGTGCTCGCCACCTTTACCGTCATCGCCGACATCGCCCGCAACGTCGCCGGCAATCACCTTGACGTCGAGTCGATCACCAAAGTCGGTGCCGAGATCCACGGCTACGAGCCGACCCCGGGTGACCTGCGGCGTGCGGCCGGTGCCGACCTGATCATCGACAACGGGCTCGGGCTCGAGGCCTGGTTCGAGCAGTTCCTCCAGGATGTCGACGCCCCGCGGGTGACGGTCTCCGACGGCATCCAGCCGATCGACATCGCGGCGGATGCCTACGCGGGCCGACCGAACCCGCACGCCTGGATGTCGCCGGTCAACGTCGAGATCTACGTCGACAACCTCGTGGTGGCGTTCTCAGACCTCGACCCGGCTCACGCCGTCGACTACGCGGCAAATGGGGAGGCGTATCGCGCCGAGCTGCGGGCCGTTCAGGACGAACTGGTCGAGGACCTCGACGCGCTCCCCGCCGACGCGCGCGCGCTCGTGACCTGTGAGGGGGCGTTCTCGTACCTCGCTCGCGATACGGGCCTGACCGAGATCTACATCTGGCCGGTCAACGCCGAACAGCAGGCGACCCCGCAGCAGATCGCTGGTGTGATCGACGCCGTCGAGGCCGACGACATCCCGGCGGTGTTCTGCGAGTCGACCGTGTCCGACCGACCGATGCAACAGGTCGTCGAGGCGACGGGAGCCGACTACGGCGGGGTCTTGTACGTCGACTCGCTCTCGGAAGCCGGAGGGCCGGTGCCGACCTACCTCGACATGCTGCGCTACAACGCGCGCACCATCACCGACGCGCTCACCGGGGGAGACGGATGACCGCCGCCATCGCGATCGACGCGCTGTCGGTGCGGTACGGCGACGTCATCGCGCTCGACGACGTACACCTCGAGCTGCAGCCTGGACGCGTGTGTGCGCTGATCGGTATGAACGGCTCAGGCAAGTCGACCCTGCTGAAGTCGGTCGTCGGCCTGGTGCGACCGACCGGCGGCACGGTGCTCGTCGACGGCGAGTCGCCCGCGCGGGCCCGACGGCGCGGCGCCATCGCCTACGTGCCGCAGAGCGAAGAGGTCGACTGGCGGTTCCCGGTTTCGGTGCGCGACGTCGTCATGATGGGGCGCTACGGACGACAAGGTCTCACCCGCAGGCCCCGCGCCGAGGATCGGGCGGCTGTCGCCGAGGCGCTCGCCCGCGTCGACCTGGCCGACCTCGCCGACCGGCAGATCGGCAGACTCTCGGGCGGGCAACGCAAGCGCGCATTCGTCGCCCGTGGAATCGCGCAGGATGCCGGCATCCTGCTGCTCGATGAGCCGTTCGCGGGCGTCGACAAGCCATCCGAGGCGACGATCGTGCGCCTGCTGCGCGACCTCGCGGCGGAGGGCCGCACCGTACTCGTCACGACGCACGACCTCGCCGCGGTCGGAGCCCTCGCCGACGAAGCGGTGCTGTTGCTTCAGCGGGTGCTCGTGCACGGCACTCCTGCCGAGGTGCTGACGCCCGAGAACCTGAGCCGGGCTTTCGGGCTCGAGACCGACGGGAAGGGTGCGTTGTGAACCCCCTCGACTTCCTGCTCGAGCCGCTCGGTTACGACTTCATGGTGCGGGCGCTCGTCACGAGCGTGCTCGCCGCCGTCGTCTGCGCCCTGCTGTCGTGCTGGTTGGTGCTCATCGGCTGGTCGCTCATGGGCGATGCGGTCTCGCACGCCGTGCTGCCGGGTGTCGTTCTCGCCTACGTTGTCGGCGCGCCGTTTGCGCTCGGCGCGATCATCTTCGGGGTGCTCGCCGTCGTGCTGATCGGCGCGGTGCGCTCACCCGGGCGCATCAAAGAGGATGCCGCCATCGGCATCGTCTTCACCGTGCTGTTCGCGCTCGGTCTGGTGCTGATCTCCGTCACCCCGAGCCAGACCGACCTCGCCCACATCGTGTTCGGCAACATCCTCGGGGTCTCCACCGCAGATCTCGTGCAGGTCGCGATTCTCGCGGTCGTCGCGATCGCGGTGCTACTCGTCAAGCGCCGCGACCTCACCCTCTACGCCTTCGACCCGACCCACGCCCACGCGATCGGACTGTCGCCGCGGCTGCTCGGCGCCATCCTGCTCGGCCTGCTCGCCGTCACCGCCGTCGTCGCGCTGCAGGTCGTCGGCGTCGTGCTCGTCGTTGCGCTGCTGATCATCCCGGGCGCGACTGCGTTCCTGCTCACCGAACGGTTTGGCCGGATGCTGGTGATCGCCCCGGTGACCGCCGCGGGATCCGCCGTCACCGGCATCTACCTCAGCTACTGGCTCGACGTCGCCTCAGGCGGCATGATCGTGCTGGTTCAAGGCGTGTTGTTCGCGATCGCGTTCCTATTCGCCCCGCGCTTCGGGGTCGTGTCGAGGCTCGTGGGGGCCGGCCGCAGCCGCGCTGCTACTGCTCCTTGACCTTGCCGGTCTGACCCTGTTCGAAGATGTCGGCGATCGCCTCGGAGTCGTCGAGCGGCGCGACCCCTTCGCGACGGGCCTTGCGAGCCTTCAGCACCGACCGGATGTAGTGGTACGCCGTCGGCACGATGGCGCAGGCGACGGCGAACAGCAGAATGACGTCGATGTACTC
>NZ_JANMSQ010000166.1:0-2610 GCF_031389465.1 Pseudolysinimonas sp. | reverse complement strand
CCCCTTCATCGCCCGCATCAAAGTCATGGCCAACCTCGACGTGTCCGAGACGCGCCTGCCGCAGGATGGCCGCTTCAGTTTCACCTTCGGTCGCCGCGAGCTGAACTTGCGCGTCTCCTGCATGCCCACCAGCTACGGCTGCTCGATCGCAACGCTGCCGTCTACAAGGCGTCGTACACCAAGCCCTACGGCATGATCCTCGTCACCGGGCCGACCGGCTCCGGAAAGTCGACGACCCTGTACACGACGCTGCACGAGGTCGCGCGACCCGAGATCAACGTCATCACCGTCGAAGACCCGGTCGAGTACCGCATCCCGGGCATCAACCAGGTGCAGGTCAACCCGAAGGCGGGCCTGACCTTCGCGAGTGCGCTGCGCAGCATCCTGCGTTCCGACCCCGACGTCGTGCTCATCGGTGAGATCCGCGACCACGAGACCGCGCAGATCGCGATCGAGGCGTCGCTCACCGGTCACCTCGTGCTATCGACCCTGCACACCAACGACGCGCCGAGCGCCGTCACCCGGCTGATCGAGATGGAGATCGAACCGTTTCTCGTCGGATCGGCGCTCGACTGTATCGTCGCCCAACGACTCGCCCGCAGACTGTGCGACCGGTGCAAGGCGCAGTATCAGCCGACCTTCGAAGACCTCCAGGCCATGCGATTCGCGAAGCCGGGCGACCCGCAGCCGACGCTCTTCAAGGCGATCGGATGCACGTCGTGCTCGAACACCGGGTACCGCGGGCGGATCGCTCTACACGAGGTCATGCCGGTCACCGAAGACATCGAACGGCTCGCGGTCGCTCGCGCGTCGAGCGCCGAGATCGGTCGCCTGGCGATCGAGCAGGGGATGACGACGCTGCGTCAGGACGGGTGGGCGAAGGCCCTTCTCGGCTTGACGAGCGTCGAAGAGATCATGCGAGTCGTCGCGTGAGCGCCGGCATCCGTGGTCGTTCACGAAGGAAGGGGTACCGCACGTGAACAAGCCTGTCTATGAAATTCCGGTGACCGATCCGGCGAACCCGCCGCTCGGTATTCCCGGGGCTGCCGGGGCGATGCCGCCCCCTCGCGGAGTGCAGCCACCCGTGCCGCCGGGGTCGACGACCGTCGACTTCTCGCAATTGCCGCCCCCCGCGGTCGCGACTGTTGACGCTGCGGCGTCGGCCCCGGCTCTTTCTTCCGACGCGATCCCGGGGTACACGCCCGCACCGCCAGTGGCAATGCCGGGCTTCACCCCCGCTCCCGCGGCTCCGGTGCTGTCGGTGCCCGACTTCACGATCATCCCGCCGGTCAACCAGCGGCTCGAAAGGCCGTCGCGTGGGGCGTTCATTCCCGACGATTTCACGCTCGCGGCGCGCGCCCGGGTCGATGCCGAGCTGCTGACGGCGCTCGAAACGGTGGTCACCGAAGGGGCGTCCGACCTGCACGTCTCCATCGGTGCTCCGCCGATGATCCGCATCGACGGCGCCCTGCGCCCGATTGCCGGCACCGATCCCTGGGATCGCGAGCGGGTCGCCGCTGCGCTGTACAGCCTCCTCACCGACGAGCAGCAGGCGCAGTTCGACGAGGTACTCGAACTCGACTTCGCGTTCACGCTCTCGGAGGAGTCGCGGTTCCGCGTGAACTTCTACCTGCAGCGCGGCGCGATCGGCGGGGCGTTCCGTCTCATCCCGACCGAGATCAAACCGCTCACTGCGCTCGGTATCCCCGAGGTGGTGGGTGAGTTCGGCAAGCTGCCGCGTGGTCTGGTGCTCGTCACCGGGCCGACCGGTTCCGGCAAGTCGACGACGCTCGCCGCGCTCATCGACCTGGTCAACACGACGCGGTCCGACCACATCGTCACGGTCGAGGACCCGATCGAGTTCATGCATTCGAACAAGCGCTCCCTCGTCAACCAGCGCGAAGTCGGGTCCGACACGCAGAGCTTCGGAAACGCGCTCAAGCACGTGCTGCGCCAGGACCCCGATGTCATCCTGATCGGCGAGCTGCGCGACCTCGAAACGATCTCGGTTGCGCTGACCGCCGCCGAGACCGGCCACCTCGTCTTCGCCACCCTGCACACTCAGGATGCGAGCCAGACGGTCGACCGCGTGATCGACGTCTTTCCGCCCCACCAGCAGGGTCAGGTGCGCACCCAGCTTGCGGCGACGCTGCAAGGTGTCGTCTGTCAGACCCTGGTGAAGCGGGCCTCAGGTTCGGGTCGTGCCGTCGCGACCGAGGTGCTGGTCACGACGTCGGCGATCGCGAACCTCATCCGTGAGGGCAAGACCTACCAGATCCGGTCGGCGCTGCAGGCCGGACGAGCGCAGGGGATGCACACGATGGATCAGCACCTCGCCGACCTCGTCAACAGCGGTGCGATCACCTACGGGGCGGCGCTGGAGAAGGTACACGACCAGGAGGACTTCAAGCGTCTCGTGCACCGCACGGGCGACAACGACCCGGCGGGCGCCGCATTCGCCTCGGACTTCGGAGCACGACGATGAGCAACACTCTTACCTACGCGTACAAGGGCCGCGACACCGGCGGGAAGCTGGTCAAGGGCAAGCTGGAAGCGTCGAGCGAGACGCCTGCGCGCGAATGGCTCCGCGGGCAGCTCGCGGTATCGCAG
>NZ_JANMSQ010000165.1:0-4736 GCF_031389465.1 Pseudolysinimonas sp. | reverse complement strand
GCCCAACGAGCCCCGTGGTGACATCCTGCTGCCCACGGTGGGTCACGCGTTGGCGTTCATAAACTCCCTGCAGCACCCGGAGATGGTCGGGCTGAACCCTGAGGTCGGGCATGAGCAGATGGCCGGGCTGAACTTCGCCGCCGGGATTGCGCAGGCGCTGTACCACGGCAAGTTGTTCCACATCGACCTGAACGGTCAGCGTGGGATCAAGTACGACCAGGACCTGGTCTTCGGTCACGGCGACGTCCTGAACGCGTTCTCGCTCGTCGACCTCCTCGAGTTCGGCGGGCCCGATGGCGGCGCGACCTACCACGGCCCCCGACACTTCGACTACAAGCCGTCGCGCACCGAAGACCCGAACGGCGTCTGGGATTCGGTCTCGGCGAACATGCAGATGTACCTGCTCCTGAAGGAGCGGGCGGCCGCCTTCCGCGCCGACCCCGAGGTCGCGAAGGCGCTCGCGGCAGCCAAGGTCGACGAGATCAGCCGCCCGACGCTGTCGCCGGGCGAGGGATACCCCGAACTGCTGGCCGACCGGTCGGCGTACGAAGACTTCGATGCGGCTCCGTACTACAACGGTCGCGGCTTCGGGTTCGTCCGCCTCCAGCAGCTCACGCTCGAGCACCTGCTCGGCGCGCGCTGACCATCGCCTGATCCGGGAGTGACCGTGCGTCTCGTCGCGGGCGTCGACTCGTCGACACAGAGCTGCAAGGTCGTCGTCGTCGATGTCGAGTCGGGGCGGGTCATTCGGTCGGGACGCGCCTCGCACCCCTCCGGCACCGAAGTGGCTCCGGCGGCGTGGTGGGAAGCCCTCCTCGGAGCGATTGCCGACGCCGGCGGCATCCGCGACGTCGAGGCGGTGTCGATCGGCGGTCAGCAACACGGCATGGTGGCTCTCGATGCTCAAGGTGAGGTCGTTCGCGACGCGTTGCTCTGGAACGACACGCGCAGCGGCGGCTCGGCCGAGGCGCTGCGGGAGGAGTTCGGCCGCGAAGCCTACGCGGCTCGCACGGGCCTCGTTCCCGTCGCCTCGTTCACCGCGAGCAAGCTGCGGTGGCTGCGCGACGCCGAGCCGCAGAACGCGGCCCGCGTTGCGGCAGTAGCCCTCCCCCACGATTGGCTCACCTGGCGACTGCGCGGTCACGGGCCGGGGGGGGCCGATGATCTCGCCGCTCTGACGACCGACCGCTCCGATGCGAGCGGCACGGCCTACTGGTCCCCAGACACGGGCGACTACGCCCGGGAGCTGCTCGAGCTAGCCCTCGGTCACGACGCGATCTTGCCGCGGGTCCTCGGCCCCGCCGAGTCGGCCGGAGTCGCCTCCGACCACCCCGGCGTCGCTGCGGGGACCCTCGTCGCCGCGGGAGCTGGAGACAACGCGGCGGCCGCGCTCGGCCTCGGCGCGCGCAGCGGAGACGTCGTCGTGTCGATCGGGACGAGCGGCACCGTATTCGCTGTGACCGATCATCCGGTCGCCGATCCGACGGGAACCATCGCCGGATTCGCCGACGCCGGCGGGGCGTTCCTGCCCCTGGTCGCGACGCTCAATGCGGCGCAGGTTGTGGACACTGTCGCCGCACTGCTCGGAGTCGATCACGCCGAGTTCGGAAAGCTTGCCCTCGCCGCCGAACCCGGAGCCGACGGGGTCACCCTCGTGCCCTACTTCGCCGGCGAACGCACCCCCGACCTCCCCGATGCCACCGCGACCTTCGCCGGGTTGACCTATCGCAGCTCGACCCGCTCCAACGTCGCCCGAGCGGCAATCGAGGGCATGGTCTGCGGGATCGCCGCGGGGCTCCACGCTCTCATCGAGGCAGGCGTCGCGGTCGACCGCATCCTGCTCACCGGCGGCGGCGCGCGCCTCGACGCGACTCAACGAATCGCGAGCGAGATCTTCGGACGCCCGGTGACGGTCGTTCCGCCCGCCGAGTACGTCGCCCTCGGCGCCGCGGCGCAGGCCGCCTGGGCGCTGACCGGAACCCGCCCGGCGTGGGAGCTGGACGGAACGATCGTGGTCACCGCACCACCGCATCCCGAGACCCGCTCCGCGTATCTCGCTGCCGCGACCCGCTGAGCCGACCGGGCGCCCGGAAACTCAGGCGAGAGCCGCCGCAACATCGGCGCCGTCGGCCGCGCCGATCGCCGCCGGGTCGCGGAGCACCGAGCGGAACGCGAGTTCGGCCGCGCCCACCTGCAGACTGTCACGACGCAGCTCCGACGCCATGATGTCGACCGAGAGCCCCGGGCCACGAAGTGCCGTCGCCCGCACTCGTTCAGTGAGCAGGTCACCGCCGAGGCGGTGCAGGTCAGCGAGGAACCCGCCCAGGATGATGCGTCCCGGGTTGAACGTGTTGGTGACGTTGCGCAGGGCGATCGCGAGAAACTCGAGTTGCCGCTCGATCTCCGCGCGGCCCGCTGTCGAAAGGTCGGCCGCAGAGGTCAGGCGATCCGGCAGGTCGGCCGCCGAGGATCCCACCCAGCCCAGGGCTTCGAAGAACGCCGCGCGGGTGACCTCGGTCTCGAGGCATCCCGTGGCGCCGCAATGACAGAGCTGCCCGTCGGAGTTCACGAGCGTGTGTCCCAACTCGCCGCCGAAGCCTTCGCTGCCGGCGAGGAGGGAGTCGCCGACGATGACCCCACCACCAATGCCGCTCGCACCACCGTTGAGGAAGACCAGGTGGCTCTGCCCTCGACCAGCGCCGAACATCCCCTCGGCGACGACGCCGCAGGCAGCGTCGTTACCCGCCGAGGTCGGAAGCCCGGTCGCCTCGGTGATCATCTCGGCAAGAGGTTCGTCGACCCACTCCAGGTGGGGCGCGAGGTTGACGAAACCGTCACGGGACCTCACCTGCCCCGGCACGGCGACGCCGATGCCGACCAGGTGGTGGTGCCGTTCGAGATCCGGGCGCATCCCGGCCACGACGGCGGCAACGGCGTTCGCGACCTCCCGGGCCGAGGGGATTCGGTCGTTTTCGTAGCGCACGACCCGAAGGACTCGGCCGCCGAGGGCGACGACACTGATGATCGTCGCGTCGAGTTCGGGGTTGACCGCAATCGCGACGATCCGCTCGGTCGGGATGATCGTGGCACTCGGCCTGCCGACGCGATTGGTCGCCCGCGGATCGGCGGCCTCCACGATGCCGCGAAATTCGAGGTCAGCGACGATGGTGGCGATCGTCGATCGGTTCAGCCCCGTCGCCCTAGTCAGCTCAGCGCGGGAGATCTCGCGGTTCGCGTGAACGAGGCCGAGCACGATCGACAGATTGCTGCGACGGAGATCGTCGAGACTGCCGCCGGCGGGCGCGTGCCCGGCAGCACCGGCAAACGGGCGAATCACTTCCTTCACAGCGGCTCCTAGCGACTCCGCAACTCGCCCGGAGGTCGCTGAGAACGCTACTCCTGCGGATGCGGTGGTTCAAAACCCGAGACGAACAGCCGACCAGGATGCCGGTGGCAGGGTGAGCTCGACTACCCCGTCGGTGATCGCGGTCGTCAGGGGCCGCAACCCGACCCGGGCGGGCTCGTCGAGCGTGTTGCGCGCCATCGGGTCGGCATCCCACAGCGTGTGCGCTTCGAGGATCGACGTCACTCCGGCGGCGGTGAGGTCAACCCGCACCTGTGCTTCCTCGCTAGCCCCGCGGTTCACCAGGAAGATCGACAGGCCGTCGTCATCCGTCGTCGCAACGGCATCGACGAGCGGCACCGTGCCGTGGGCCGCCGTCGGCATCGTGTCGCTGCGCAAAGCGACGTGCACCGCGTGCCCGCGGCCGAGTCGCGAGGTCACCGCAAACGGGAAAAAGGTGGTCTGGCGCCAGGCGATCCCGCCCGGCTCGGTCATGATCGGCGCAATCACGTTGACCAGCTGCGCGAGGCTCGCGGCGGTCACCCGATCGGCATGTCGCAACAGCGAGATCAGCAGACCGCCCACGACGACCGCGTCGGCGACCGTGTAGGAGTCCTCGAGCAGTCGCGGGGCAACGGGCCAATCGTCGATAGCGGTGCGCTTGTCGTCGACGTGGTAGCGGTCGATGTCCCACACGTTCCACTCATCGAACGAGATGCCGATGCGCTTATCACTGCCCTTGAGCGCAGCGACATGGTCGATCGTCGCCGCGACCGATTCGATGAACTTGTCCATGTCGACGGGGGATGCGAGGTACTCAGCCAGGTCGCGATCGCCTTGGCTGTAGTACGCGTGACACGAGATGAAGTCGACCTCGTCCCAGGTGTGCTCGAGCACAGTGCGTTCCCACTCGCCGAAAGTCGGCATGCTGCGACTCGAGCTGCCACAGACGACGAGCTGCAGTCGGGAGTCGAGTTGCCGCATGGCCCGCGCGGCCTGCGCCGCCAGCTTCGCGTAGTCCTCGGCGCTGCGATGCCCGAGCTGCCACGGGCCGTCCATCTCGTTGCCGAGGCACCAGATCGTCACAGCATGAGGCGCGGGCGACCCGTTGTCGATCCGCTGCTGCGAGAGGGTTGTCCCACCCGGGAGGTTCGCGTACTCGAGCAGATCGAGCGCTTCGGAGACGCCGCGCGTGCCGAGGTTGACCGCGAGCATCAACTCGGTTCCCGCCTTCGCCGACCAGCGCGCGAACTCGTCGAGCCCGACTTGGTTCGTCTCGAGCGAATGCCAGGCGAGGTCGAGTCGACGGGGGCGAGTCTCCTGCGGGCCCACGCCATCCTCCCAGCGGTATCCCGAGACGAAGTTGCCGCCGGGGTAGCGCACGGTCGTGACC
>NZ_JANMSQ010000134.1:0-3744 GCF_031389465.1 Pseudolysinimonas sp. | reverse complement strand
GGGCCGGTGTAGTAGATGCCGCCCTCTTGAGTCGGCGCGATCATGCACTCGAGGTTCTTGATTGCATCAGGGATGTCGAAGTGATGTTTCGAGAGGTCGGCAACCGCCTGGTCGCTCGTCGCCTGCATCCAGCGCTGCAGCTCGTCGGTGCCGTGGAGCTTGCGGGAGGCATCCTTCTCGAGGGCCTCGATCGCGTCGGATACGGATCCGCCGGGCACGATCTCGCCCGCGATGCGGGTCTGCTCGGCGACCATGCGCGCCAACTCTTCGATTCCCCACTCGTAGGTCTCGTCGAGGTCGATCTTCGCGCCGAGGAAGTGTTGCGACCGGAGGGCGTACAGTTCGCGTCCCACGGCGTCGACCTCGGTCGCGGCGGGCGCCAACTCGGTCTCGAGAAACTCCGCCAGCCGGTCGTAGGCCTCGGCAGCGGCTTCCGCACCCTTCTTCAGGTCGGCGTTGAGCGAAGCCGGCAGGTCTGCTCCGTCGCCGAGCTTCGCGCCCCCGGTGAAGTCGAAGAAGAAACCAAGCGGGTCGCCGTGTTTGCGCGCCTGCTGAGCGACCTCGGCGACCTGCCGCTGCGCCGGGACCGAGCCGGTCGCGATGCCCTTCTTGAGCGTTTCGATGTAGCCGTCGACGGCACCCGCCACATTGCCAAGACGGGTGGAGATGACCGACCAATCGGCCTCGGACTCGGTCGGCATGAGGTCGAAGATCTCGCGGATGTTCTGCGCGGGCGAGGCGATCACGTTGAGGTCGCGCAGGTGGTAGCCGGCCTCTGCAGAGGCGATCTCGAGCTGGAGCTCGGAAGTGATGTCGGTCTTGGTGACTTCATCGACCTCGTCGAGAGGCTTCGCCGTCGCCAGGGAGGCGACGACCTTCTTCGCTTCGGCGACGAGCTTGTCGTGACCGGCCGGCGAATAGTCGCCGATCTCGCCGATGCGACCCTCGACGCCCATCCAGATCGCCGTATCCGGATCGAGGTCGATCATTGTGGCGACCCAGTCCTCGGCGATCTTGTCGATGGGCGTGGGCGTGCGATCCGAAGCCGTCATCCGGCCAGCCTACGGAACAGCACCGGGGTCGGCCCAGCCCGACTTGGCCAACGGTATCCGCACCACGAATCGGGCTCCGGGCGAGAAAGTCGGGTCGACGACGACCGTCCCCCCGTGCGCCGTAGCTATCCCGCGCACGATCGCGAGCCCGAGACCGGCGCCGCCATCCGATGCCGCTCGCGCCTCGTCGATGCGGGCGAAACGCTCGAATACCCGCTCGCGATCCTCGGCAGGAATGCCTCTCCCATCGTCGGCGACCGCGAGCACCGCATCGCCGTCCTGTTCACGGAGGGTGACCGTGATACCGAGTCCGCCGTGTCGCAGCGCGTTGTCCAGCAGGTTGCGAACGACCCGGGACAGCTGGATCGGATCGCCCAGCACCTGCGCACCTGAGACTCCGGAGATGTCGACCGCGCCACGGGCTCCACCCAACCGATCGACCTCGCCGAGGACGACGTCATCGAGGTCGACCAGACCCGGTCGGCTTTGCGAGGCCGCACCATCGCTTCGGGCAAGGGTGAGGAGGTCGTCGACGAGACCCTGCAGGATGTCGACCTCCTCCAACACGCTTCGGCTCGTGGCGGCGGGGTCGGCCGAGTCCGGGTGCGCGCGGTCGACTTCGAGTTCGGCGCGGATCCGAGCCAGTGGGCTGCGCAACTCGTGGGACGCATCCGCGACGAAGCGCCGTTGGCGCTCCGACGACGCCTCCAAGCGCGCGAGCATCTGGTTCATGGTGCGCGCCAGCAGGCCCACCTCGTCGAGCGTTCGCGGCTCGGGGACGCGGCGATCGAGACTGCCGCTGCCGATTGCCGCAACCTGCGTGCGGATCTCCTCGACCGGGCGCAGTACCCGCCCGACGAGAAACCAGACAAGGAACGCGAGCAGGAGCGACGCCGCGGGAACCGCAACAGCCAAGCCGGTGGCGAGGGTCGCCACGCTCTCGTCGACGTCGTCGAGCGGCGTTCCGGCAACGATCACCAAAGCGCCGCTGCGCTGCGAGATGACGCGGTAGTTGGTGACTCCCGAAACCGGTCGCACGGTCTGGAACTGCGGCGTCTCATCCGTCGGTGCGTCGATGGGTCGATGGTCGATCGACCGAGTCGTCGATGCGACCACCTCCCCGTTCGCATCGACGACATAGGCGAACGCTTCGTCGTCACCTTGCCCGGGAATGGTCGTTGGCAACGTTCCGGCGGCGATTTCCTGAGCGATCTCGGCGACGTGCCGCTGCAGCACCTCGTCGACGTTGTCCGTCAGAACGACGCGCTGCGACGCGACCAACGACGTCGCTGTGAGCACGAGCACGAAGACCACCACGGCGGTCGCCAGCAGGGTGATCCGGCTCCGCACGCTCACGAGGACCCTTCGATCCGGTAACCGGCCCCGCGCACCGTGTCGATGCTCGCGAGACGCGAGTGACCCGTGAGTTTGCGGCGCAGGCGCGCGACGTAGACCTCGACGATATTGGGGTCGCCTTCGAAGTCGTCGCTCCACACACCGTCGAGGATCGCCCGCTTGGACAACACCTGACCTGCACGGTGCACGAGAAAGAACAGCACGTCGAACTCCCGCGAGGTCACTTCGACTTCGCGCTCACCGGCCCACACTCGGCGGGCGAGCGGATCGACCCGGAGGTCTCCGACGCCGATCGGAGCCGGGTCCCGCGAGTTACTGCGCCGGATGAGCGCGTGCAACCGGGCGATGAGAACTGGGTACGAAAACGGCTTGACGAGGTAGTCGTCGGCTCCCGTATCGAGGGCCTCCGCCTCGTCAAGGTCCCCATCCTTGGCCGTGAGCATCAGCACCGGAGTCCAGTTCCCGGTTGCACGCAGGTCGGCACACACCAGGAAGCCGTTGCGCCCCGGCTGCATGATGTCGAGCACGATGACGTCGTAGCTCCCCTCTGAAGCACGCCACAGCCCGTCGATCCCGTCGTGCGCGACTTCGACGTTGAAGCCCTCGGCCGCGAGTCCTCGCGAGACCGCGGCCGTGAGCTTCTCGTCGTCGTCGACCAGGAGGACTTTCATCGCCCCACGGTACTAGGGCGTGTCGTCCGACTCGTCACCGACCACGACGAACTTCTCGTCGAGCTGCACGTCGACTTCGGTGCCGTCGGCGAGGGTCACTTCGACCTCGTAGTAGCTCTCCTCGTCGCCCACCTCGGTGTCGGTGACGGTGCCGCCGCCCGTATGGGCGAGAGCAACGTCACTCGCGGTCGCCAGAGCGTTCCCGGTGATCGGCGCCTCTGATTCCCATGCGTCATCCCCATCGTCCGCGGGCGCGAGTGCGGCCCCGAGCAACGCCGCCGAAATGACGACAGAGCCTGCGGCGATCGCGATCTTTGTCGCGTTTCTCATGATCTTCTCCTTAGGTGCACCGAAGGGCTCGAAGCACGTGGCTCACCGTAGGCACCCGTCGCTGACGCCAGGCTGAACGGAGGAGGTCGCGGTTCAGCTCCACGTCAGCATCCCCAGTGCACTCTGGGCCCGTCAGGAAAACTCTTCGAGAAAGGACGAGCCATGAAGGCCACCGCGCGCCACGCCACAGGCATTCTGATGACCATCGGAATCGCACTGTCGATAGCCGGATGCACCGCCACGACCGACACAGCGCCAATCGACACAGCGCCGATCGACGTCGGCACGCTCCCCCAAGGCGACGAGGCGGTCACGCTCGACCCGGCGGAGTTCAC
>NZ_JANMSQ010000113.1:0-6100 GCF_031389465.1 Pseudolysinimonas sp. | reverse complement strand
GGCCCGCGACCTCACAGCCGCCGGCCCAGCGCTTGGCGACGTGCTTGGTGCGGGTGAACATGATGCGACGGCCGGTGCCGGAGGCGAGCGCGATGACGAGGTTCTTCTTCGCGGCGGCATCGGATGCGGCGAGTACGTGGTGCTCCATCGCGCCCTGCGGGATGCCGGGGGCGTCGACGCCGTGACTCACCGGCCGCGAGAGGAACCGGTTGGCGAGCTTGTCAACGCCGTTGTCGAGCGTGGCGCTGAACAGCATCCGCTGTCCGTCTGCCGGAGTGGCAGAGAGGATGCGGGTGACACCGGGCAGGAAGCCCAGGTCGGCCATGTGGTCGGCCTCGTCGAGCACGGTGATCTCGACGGCGTCGAGGAAGATGTGCTTCTGCTTCATGAGGTCTTCGAGGCGACCGGGGCAGGCCACGACGATGTCGACACCGGCGCGGAGGGCGGCGACCTGGCGCTGCTGCGAGACGCCGCCGAAGATGGTCGTCGAGGTGAGGCCGTAGGCCTTCGCGAGCGGAGCGATCGCGACCTCGATCTGGGTCGCGAGTTCGCGGGTAGGGGCAAGAATGAGGCCCAGTGGGCGGCCGGCGCGGCGGGGTCCGCCGGAGAGGCGGGTGCCGAGACGCGCGGCCATCGGGATGCCGAAGGCGAGCGTCTTGCCGGAGCCGGTGCGGCCGCGGCCGAGCACGTCGCGCCCTGCGAGGGTGTCAGGCAGCGTCGCCGCCTGGATCGGGAAGGGCTCGGCCATGCCCTCGCGGGCGAGGACCTCGGCGAGCGGGAAAGGCACGCCGAGCGTGCTGAAGGTGACGGTGGTCATGGTGACTTTCTGACAGCTGCGACACAAGGGCGCGCAGCCGATTTATTCGGGATGGCGAAGGTGGGAATGCCCACATCCGTTCGCCGTAAGAGACTCATCGACCGTCGAATCGCCACTTTTTCAAGATGGGTCAGCGCGGGAGAGGAAGCGTTCTACGACGCGGGGACGCACACTGCAGCGTCCCGGTGTCTCAACGGTAGCAGACGACTCTCCCTACCAGGCTTACCCGGCGTGGCGACGGCGGTTCCAGCGCACGATCAGCACGATCGCCGCCGAGACCAAGCCCGCCGCGATGAGCCAGGGCAGCAGCACGCCGAGGGCGACGAGTAGCCCCGAGAAGAAGGCGACGAACGCGCCCCACCCGGCGGCGAGTCCGCTCAGGAAGTCCATCGGTTCCTGCACCGGGGCCTCGGCCTCGGAGCGCAGGTAGAGCGACAGAGTCGACAGGGCGACTTGGTCGGCGACGGAGCGCTGCTGCGCCTCAAGGTCTTCGAGAGTCGCCTGGTGCTCCGCGATCGCCGTCTCGAGGGTAATCAGGTCGGCGATCGTCGACGCCTGTGCGAACATCGCGTTGAGCCGGTCGATGATGCCGCGCTGGGTGGCGATGCGGGACTCGAGGTCGGTGACCAACACGGTGACGTCGCTCGTGTTCGTCGAGATCTCGTCGGCGCGCCCGAGCTCGGAAAGGTCGTCGAGAACTTCCTGCAGCCGGTTGGCCGGGATGCGCAGGATGAGGTTCGCACTACCCGCATCCCCGTTCGCGGGAGCGTATTCGGAGCGCCCGTCGACCCGCCCGCCGGCCGCCTCCACGAGACGCACGGCTTCGCGGGATGCGGCCAACGGATCGTCGGCGGTGACCGTCATCGACCCGGTGACGATGACATCTCGGGCGGTCTGTTCAGTCGAGAAGTTGCCGCTGTCGCCATCGGTGACGCCGGCATCCTCGCCCACCACGGGAGCCATGGGGGCGCCCCCCGACTCATCGGTCATCGACCCGCTACTCGCACTGCAGCCTGCGAGCAAAAGAGTCGCGGCCAGCAGGGTGGCACCGAGAGTCGTGGTCGTACGCGTGATTCGCCTCATGTGGGCAACGCTAAAGTCCCGCGGGCTCAGGCACCACACAACGTTCATCACGATTCGGTCGTCAGGGCGTCACGATTCCGTCACGGCGTACGCCTCCCGTTGCGGGGTGTCAACCCCGTTCGGTTCCGCAGCTTCGCGGCTTACCGTCGAAACCCCGAAAGGGGATCCACAAGGAGGACCAATCATGGGTTTCATGGACACCGCGAAAGACGCCGCTGACGCCACCGGCGACAAGATCGGCGAGGTCGTCGACGACACGAAGGAGCGCGTCTCCGACAAGGTCGACGAGATGCAGGCCGACGCCGAGGTCGCGAAGGCCGAAGCCGAACGCGACGCCGTGCACGCCAAGAACGAGCACAAGGAGCACATGCGCCAGGACTGACCCGTCTCGGGCCCAGTCGCCGTAGCATGGCGGGATGGGGTGGCTACGCAGATTGCTGCGGAGGCCGCCCCTTCTGCATATCGCGGGGGATGTCGGTGTCGGCGCTCCCGTCGTCTTGCTGCATGGCATCGCGTCGTCGTCGGTGACCTTTGAGTACGTGGTGCCGCTCGTCACTCCGCGCCACCGCATTGTGTCGATCGATCTGCTGGGATTCGGCGCCTCGCCGATGCCACCGGATGCCACCTACACGATCGAGGAACACGTCGCGGCGCTGCGCCGTACACTCCGCAAGCTCGGGCTGCGCCGGATCGTTCTCGTCGGGCACTCGCTGGGCGCCCTCATCGCGACTCGCTACGCTGCCACCTTTCGCCGCGACGTGACGCGGCTCGTCATCGTGAGTCCACCCGTCTACGTCTCGCCGACCGAGATGGGCACCCCCCTCGACCGGGCGGCCATGGACGGCTACTTCCGGCTCTACGAATTTCTGCGCGCCAACAAGCAGTTCACGATTCGTGCGGCGGCGGGACTTGCACGGTTGTCGCCGATCAAGAACTTGCTGGATGTCTCCGAGAAGAACTGGAACGCGTTCGTGCTCTCGTTGGAGAAGTCGATCGAATCGCAGACCATGGTGAGCGACTTGGTTCAGGTCGCGGCCCCCATCCACCTCGTCTACGGCACGCTCGACCCGCTGTTGCATCCTGGCGGACTGCGCATCGTCGAGAACCTGCGCAGTGTCACGTCCCACAAGGTGCAGGGCATCGATCACGTCATCAGGCCGCGGATGGCGCGGGTCGTGGCGACTGCGATCGGCTGAGGTCGGCGACGGCATCGCCCGCCGCCGGTCGCGGATGCCGGGCCGACGGACCCTAACGTCGGGCGCTTAGCCGCCGTTCAGCGCGGCGCGCGCGCCGACTCGCGCACGATGAGAGTCGTCGGAAGGGGCGTCGTCTCGGTCGCCGTCTCGGGCTCCTCGATCGTGAGCAGCACCTTCTGCATGATGAGAGATCCGAGGCCGGCGAAGTCCTGTCGCACGGTGGTGAGCGGGGGGAACAGGTATCCGGCTTCCGGCAGATCGTCGAAGCCGACGATGCTGACGTCTTCGGGCACCTTGAGGTCGCGCTCTCGCAAAGCGGAGAGTACGCCGATCGACATGTGGTCGTTGGCGACGAAGACGGCGGTCGGCCCCGCGATGTCGATCGTGCGACCGAGGTCGTAGCCGCTCGCGGGCGACCAGTCGCCCCGCGCCGGCTCGATGACCTCCAGACGGTGGGCGGCGAGTTCGTCCCGCCACCCACGCTCCCGCTCGATCGCATCCGGCGACCGCGCGGGCCCGGCGACGTGCAGAATGCGGGTGTGGCCGAGTTCGATCAGGTGGCGTACCGCTGCACGCGCCCCCCGGTACTGGTCGATCGAGACGATCGTCGGGCCGCGGCGGGCGGATGCGGCCACCGCGACGAACGGGATGCCGAGCTCGAGACTGCGCACGACCTCCAGCACCGAGATGTCGTCGACGAGGAGCACGATCGCATCGACGCGTTGCCGCAGCAGGGCTTCGACGATGGCGCGCACGCCCGGAGGCTCGATGTCGAGCAGCGAAACGGTTTCGATGCTGTAGCGGGCTTCGCGGGCGGCGATGTTGAAGTGCATCGCGATCGACGCCGGCCCGAGATCCGCGGTACCGGGAGCGATGAGCCCGATGGTGCGACTGCGGCGGGTGACGAGGGCGCGGGCCGCCGGGGAGGGGCTGTAGCGCAACTGCGAGATCGCGCTCTCGACCCGGGCGCGCGTGGTCGGGCGCACGTTCGGCAGGTCGTTGAGCACGCGTGACACGGTCTGGTGCGACACCCCGGCGAGGCGGGCGACGTCGAAGATGTTGGCGGCACGTGGGCCTGGCTCCTCCGCCACCCGCCGCTTCGGGTCAATCTCAGTCATCTGGTTGCGTCACCATCGCCAACAGCGGTTCGCTCGACAACTCGTCGGCGGGAAGGGCAGCGACCACGAGTCCGTCGCGAAGCACGACGACGCGCGTTGACACCCTCAGAACTTCTTCAAGCTCGGCCGAGATGAACACGACGGACATTCCGTTCGCCGCTAGCTCCCCGACGAGATTCTGGACCTCGACCTTGGCGCCGACGTCGATGCCGCGGGTGGGCTCGTCGAGCAGGATCACGCGCGGGGCCAGCGCGAGCAGGCGGGCGAGCAGCACCTTCTGTTGGTTGCCGCCGGAGAGGGTGCCGGCGATCGTCTCCGGGGACTCGGGACGGATGCCGAGGGCCTCGATCCAGCTCGCCGCCAGCTCGGTCTGGCGCGAGCGGCGCATCAGCCGCAGCATCCCGCGTTGCGCCTGGATGGCGAGCACGATGTTCTCGCGCACGGTGAGGTCGGCGATGATGCCCTCGGTGCGGCGGTTCTCCGACGAGTAGACGACCCCCAGGCCGATCCCGCGTCGCGGGCCCGCGATGGTCGTCGAGTTCCCATCGAAAACGATGACGCCACCGTCGGGCTGGTCGACACCGGACAGAGTGCGGGCGAGTTCGGTGCGCCCCGAGCCGAGCAACCCGGCGAGCCCCACGACCTCCGCCTCGCGCACCTCGAGGTCGACGTCGCGGAGGCGCGGCCAACGCCGCAGCTGTCGGCCCTCGAGTACGACCCGGGTTCCCGGTTCGGGGTCGAAGGGTCGGCGCACGCGCCGTTCGGCGATCTCCCGGCCGAGCATCTTCTGCACGAGATCGATGCGCAGCAACTCCGTCGTGCGGTACTCGCCGACCAGCACCCCGCCGCGCAACACGGTGATGCGGTCGCAGATCTCGTACACCTGGTCGAGGAAGTGCGAGATGAACAGCACCGCGACGCCGCGGTCCTTGAGCTCGCGGATAACCCGAAAGAGTTCGGCGACCTCGTCGGCGTCGAGGCTCGATGTCGGCTCGTCGAGCACGAGCACCCGCACGTCGGTCGAGATCGCGCGCGCGATCGCGACGAGTTGCTGCACCGCGAGCGAGTGCGAGCCCAACAGTGACGCGGGATCGATCGAGAGCCCGAGTTCGGCGAGAACGTTGACGGCGAGGCGGCGCATTGCGGGCCAATCGATGCCGCCGAATCGCCGCGGTTCCCGACCGAGCGCGATGTTCTCGGCGACCGACAGGTTCGGCAGGAGGTCGATCTCCTGGTACACCGCTCGGATGCCGTGGCGCTGAGCATCGAGCGGCGACGGGATGCGGACCACCTGCCCGTCGAGCCGGATCTCGCCCGCGTCGAGCGGGAGGGCACCGGTGAGGGCTTTGATGAGGGTCGACTTGCCGGCGCCGTTCTCGCCCATCAGCGAATGCACTTCGCCCGCGAACATCCGAAAGTCGACGGTGTCGATCGCGGTTTCGCGACCGAACCTGACGGTGGCTCCCTTCACTTCGAGAACCGGCGTCGTCGTCGGGTCGCCCATCGTCACATTCTGCTGGACGACGCCGGTCTCCGGGAGATCATCTGCGGCTCGATCGCGAGACGATCACCCGCTGCACGACCACGAACATCAGCAGCAACCCGCCGATCGTGATGCGCGTCCAGGACTGTTCGGCGCCGAGGAACGAGATCGCGGTCTTGATCGTGCCGTAGACGAAAACGCCGATCATCGAGCCCAGCACGTAGCCGGACCCGCCGGTGAGCAGGGTGCCGCCGATGACGACTGCGGCGATCGTGTCGAGCTCGGTGCCGATGCCGTTGAGTGGGTAGCCGGCCCCCTGATACGCGGTGAAGACGACACCGGCGAGCCCGGCGCAGGTGCCGCTGATCACATAGGCGAGCAGTTTCGTTCGCACAACGGGGAG
>NZ_JANMSQ010000183.1:0-14980 GCF_031389465.1 Pseudolysinimonas sp. | reverse complement strand
GAAGGTTTCGACCCGAACACGTACTACTTCGAGGTCGTGCACTGCGACCGGTTGCACCTCGCCCAGGTCGTCGGAGTCGTCGACATTCCGGCCGCTCCGGAGTGGAGCCAATACGGCACCACAGAAGGCCCGGCGGTCGCGGAGTCCGACGAGTGGGTGACCGGCGTCTGCCGCGCGTATGAGTTGTTCGTCGCCGCGCACCTCGCCGCTGTCGACCCCGACGAAGAACTCCAGGTGAGCATCAACTACGCCACGATCGGCGACCCGCGGCTCGGGGCCTGTCTCGCCCACGAGCCGGGCTTCACCCCGATGGAGGCGGTCGTCGACATCCCGGCGATGATGGCGATCGCGAACCAGGCGGTGCTCGGCGACGAGGTGCCGGCCTTCGCGGAGGGCTGGTTCGACGCGATCGGCGCGGGCGGCCCCGTCTCGTGGGACGTTCTGGATGAGGGCGCGTGCGTCTCGGAGTTCCTCAGCACCGACGAGGACACCTACCCTGTGATCTCCTGCGCCGAACCGCACGCCGCGCAGTTCTTGCGTTGGGTGCCGATGCCCGCCGACTGGGACGGCGAATATCTCGGGGACGCCGAGGCGGCCGCCGTCGTTGAGGCGCAGTGCGCGGCGTGGCAGGCGGTGATCGCCGAGCGGCCCGACCTCGTGACCGGAATCGTCGTCGAGCCGAGTTCGGCCGGCGCCGACTTCCTGGTCGACGACGTGCTGCTCGCACAGTGCTGGGCGCGCGCGAGCGACAGCTCCCCGCTCACCATCGACCTCGCGCCGCTGCTGTAGCTCGCCTGACGTCGGCCGCGCTCTGACGTTCGACTCGCGCGAAACGTTGGCTGGTGACGTTCGGGCCGGATGAGGAAGCTGGGCCTATGAGATTTCCGCGCGCCCTCATCCTGCTCGCAGCCCCCGTGCTGCTGCTCGTCGCCTGTGCGACGCCGACCGACCCGGGCGGCGGGGACGTCGTGTCCGGCGGGCCGGGCCCGCTGGACACGATCGCAGCGCCGGGTGAGGTCCTCGGCCAGGGCACGGTGTTGCAGATCGACGGGGAAGACGCGCAGTTCTGCCTCGGCGCCGTGATGGAGTCCTACCCGCCGCAATGCTCGGGCCCGGTCATCGTGAGCTGGGAGTGGCCCGATGACGGCATGTTCGAGTCGGCGAGTGGCGTCACCTGGGGCACCTACGCCCTGACCGGCACCTGGGATGGCGTCGAGTTCACCCCCACCCAGCCCCCGATCCCGCTCGCGCTCTACGACCCGATGATGCAGGAGCCCGACCCGCGCACCGACCCGTCGAACGCGGGTGACAACTCCGACGACCAACTGGCTCTCGTGCAGGATGAGCTCTCCGCGTGGACCGACGTCACCGTGCTGACCTCGTACTCCGAGAACGGCTACCTCTGGGCGACCGTGTACTACGACGACGGCACCATCCAGTCCTACCTCGACGAAATCTACGGCCCGGATGTCGTCATCGTGCAGTCCGCTCTTCGGGACATCACGTAGCTATTTGCCCGAGATGGCTGACTTTCGGGACGAAAGGTGCGCCGTCTCGGGCAAATAGCCCTCACACCAGGCGACGCTCGAACGCGTAGACGACGAGCTGCACGCGGTCGTGGAGGCCGAGCTTGGCGAGGCATTCGCCGCCAGAGTCATCCGAGCACCCGCGAGGTGACCGGCACCCAACTCTCGGAAACCCGACCCCTTGGGCACGAGGGAGCGACGAACCCCCGCATTTCCGAGAGTTGGGTACCGCGCACGGGTCAGAAGCCGAGGCGACCGAGCTGTTTCGGGTCGCGCTGCCACTCCCGCGCGACCTTGACCCGCAGCGACAGGAACACCTGCTTGCCGACGAGCGGCTCGATCTCTGCGCGGGCGCGGGCGCCGACATCCTGAAGGCGTTCGCCGCCGTGTCCGATCACGATGCCTTTCTGGCTGTCGCGCTCGACCCAGAGGTTGGCGTAGATCTCGACGAGGTCTTTGTCATCGCGCTCGACCATGTCGTCGATGGTGACGGCGAGCGAGTGCGGCAGCTCATCCGAAACCCCTTCGAGCGCGGCTTCGCGGATGAGTTCCGAGATGCGGGCTTCGAGGGTCTCGTCGGTGCGCTGCTCGTCGGGGTAGAGCGCGGGCGACTCGGGCAGCAGCGCGACCAGCTCCTTCAGCAGAACATCCAGCTGGATGCGACTGGTCGCCGACACCGGAACGATCGCCTCCCAGTCGCGCAGTTCGCTCACCGCGAGCAACTGCTGCGCGACGGCGGGGCGGGATGTCGCATCGATCTTGGTGACGATCGCGACCTTCTTCGCCCGCGGGAAGCCGTCGAGCGATTCGTTGATGAAACGGTCGCCCGGGCCGACGCGTTCGTTGGCCGGGAAGCACATGCCGATCACATCGACGTCACCGAGCGTCGCGGTGACCACGTCGTTGAGGCGCTGGCCGAGCAGCGTGCGCGGGCGATGGATGCCCGGGGTGTCGACGATGATGAGCTGCCCGTCGGCGGCGTGCACGATTCCGCGGATGGCGCGGCGTGTGGTCTGCGGCTTCGACGAGGTGATCGCGACCTTCTCGCCGACGAGCGCGTTGGTGAGCGTCGACTTACCGACGTTGGGGCGGCCGACGAATGAGACGAAGCCGGCGCGGTGGGGCGGGGGTGGTTTCGACACGCCCTTCGGGCTGCTCATCCTGCGGCCTCCTTGTCGTCCTCGAAGGCGACTTTCGCGTCGATCAGCGCCTGGTCGGCTTCGACGATGATCGTGCGCAGCAGCTTTCGACGCCCCTCGACCCGTTCCGCGCGTAGCTTCAACCCCGAGAACTCCACCGTCGATCCGCTCTGCGGCAGCCGGCCGAGCGCCTTCGTGAGCAGCCCACCGGCGGAGTCGACGTCGTCATCCTCGAGCTCGATGCCGAACAGGTCGCCGAGTTCGTCGAGCGGCAGCCGTGCGCTCACCCGGTAGACGCCGCCGCCCAGATGCGTCACGTCGGGGGTCTCCCGGTCGTACTCGTCGGAGATGTCGCCGACCAGCTCTTCGATGAGGTCCTCGAGCGTCACGAGCCCGGCGATGCCGCCGTACTCGTCGACGACGAGGGCGAGGTGGATGCTCTTGAGCTGCATCTGCCGCAACGTGTCGTCGGCCTTCTTCGACTCGGGCACGAACTCCGCCGGGCGGGCCAGGTCGCGTGCGGTGACCGAAGCGGCGTCGAGCGGCTGCTCGAAGGTCAGCCGGGCGACGTCACGCAGGTAGAGCACGCCGAACACCTCGTCGGCGTCTTTGCCGACGACCGGCATGCGGGAATGCCCGGTGCGCAGAAAGTCGGTCATCGCGTCGGCGAGGGTCGCGTCGTCGTCGATCGTCTCCATGTCGGTGCGCGGCACCATCACCTCGCGTACCACGGTGTCGCCCCACTCGAAGATCGAGTGGATGAGTTCGCGGTCGTCTTGTTCGAGCACATCGGCCTCGGCGGCCTCATCCACCATGCTCAGCAGTTGCTGTTCGCTCGAGAACGTGATCACCGGCGGGCGTCCCGGCGTGACGCGATTGCCGAGCGCGACAAGCCCGGCGGCGAGCGGGCCGAGCGACAGCCGCACGAACCGCACGATCGGCGCCGCGAAGGCGAGGATCGGGCGGGCATTCGCGCGACCGACCGAGCGTGGGCTCGATCCGACGAGCACGAACGTCGCACCGGTCATCACGATCACGGAGGCGAGCAGAACCCACCACCAGTCGGTCAGCACGAGCGCGAACGCGAGGGTGACGAGCACCGCAGCCGTCGTCTCCGAGAGCACACGCACGAAGTTGATCGCGGTGACGTGGGCCCCGGTGTCGGCCGCGATGGCGAGCAGCGATTTCTTGAAGCGGCTGCGCGCGGCGAGGTCGGCGAGGTCGATGCGGCTGAGGGTGCCGAGCGCCGCGTCGGCAGCGGCGAGCAGGCCGCCGAAGGCGACCAGCAGCACCGCGAGCGCGACGAAGAGCCCGATCAGTTCCACGAGCGCGACTCCATCAGCGCAGACCCATCAGCGGCGGCGTTCGGCGAGCGTGAAGCCAACGAGGATCTCGCGCTGCACGTCGAACATCTCACGCTCCTCTTCGGGTTCGGCATGGTCGTAGCCGAGGAGGTGAAGGATGCCGTGCGCCGTCAGCAGGTGCATCTCGTCGGCGGGGCTGTGGCCGGCCTCCTGCGCTTGAGCCACCGCGACCTGCGGGCAGATCACCAGGTCGCCGAGCAGACCGGGGGGCGTGATCTCGTCCTCACTGCCGGGACGCAACTCGTCCATCGGGAAGCTCAGCACGTCGGTCGGCCCGGGCTCGTCCATCCATTGCACGTGCAGCTGCTCCATCGCGGCTTCGTCGACGAGCAGGATCGCGAGCTCGGCATCCGGGTGCACGTGCAGGTGGTCGAGCGCGAACGTGGTGAGGCGCTGCAGCGACGACTCGTCGACCGCGACACCCGACTCGTTGTTGATCTCGATGCTCACGGTCAGCCGTTCCGTCGGGGGCGTCGCGGGCGCTTCTCAGGCCCTGGCTCGCGGCGGTCCTGCGGCGCGTGGCCGCGACGTTCGGCGCGATTCGCTCCGTCGGGATTGAGATCGCCCTGCGACTGCTCACGCTGATACCGCCGGGCCTGCTGTTGCGCGTCGTACGCGGTGTAGCGGTCGACGATCTTGGCGACGAGCGAGTGGCGCACGACATCCTCACTCGTCAGCCGCGCGAAGTGGATGTCGTCCATCTCGCCGAGGATCTTGCTCACCAGTTGAAGCCCCGACGCACCCGCGGGCAGGTCGACTTGGGTGACGTCACCCGTGACCACCATGCGCGTGCCGAATCCGAGCCGGGTGAGGAACATCTTCATCTGCTCGGGCGTGGTGTTCTGCGCCTCGTCGAGCACGACGAACGCGTTGTTGAGCGTGCGGCCGCGCATATAGGCGAGGGGGGCAACCTCGACGGTGCCTGCGGCGAGCAGCTTCGGCACCAGCTCGGGATCCATCATCTCGTTGAGTGCGTCGTACAGCGGCCGCAGGTACGGGTCGATCTTGTCGTTGAGGGTGCCCGGCAGGAAGCCGAGCCGCTCACCTGCCTCGATCGCCGGTCGGCTCAGGATGATGCGGTCGACCTCTTTGCGCTGCAGCGCCTGCACGGCTTTCGCCATCGCGAGGTAGGTCTTTCCGGTACCGGCGGGCCCGATCCCGAACACGATCGTGTTCTGGTCGATCGCGTCGACGTAGGCCTTCTGCCCCAGCGTCTTCGGCCGGATGCTCTTGCCCCGGCTGGTGAGGATCGCCTGGCTCAAGACCTCGGCCGGGCTGCCTTCGCCACGCTCCAGGATGCGGGCGCCCGCGGTCACGTCGGTCTCGCCGAGGTCGACCCCGTTCTTCACCATCGCGACCAGTTCCTGCACGAGCCGCTCGGCGGCCTGCACCTCGTCGCCGGGACCTTCGAGGGTCACGTGATTGCCGCGCACCAGCACGGTCACTTCGGGATAGCGCTGCTCGATCGTCTGCAGGAGGCGATCCTGCGGTCCGAGCAACCGCACCATCGCGACGCCGTCGACCTCGAGTTCCGCACGCGCGGGGTCGGTCACGCCATCCGCCCTTCCGGCAGGCCGCCACCCAAGACGTGGGCGTGTACGTGGAACACCGTTTGGCCAACATCCGCCCCGGTGTTGAACACCAGCCGGTACTGGCCACCGCAGTGCTCGTCGGCGAGGATTTGCGCGATGCCGACGATCTCGGCGAGAAGCACCGGATCGGCGGCGGCAAGCGCCGACACGTTCGGGTACCCCCCTGTCTTCGGGAAGACGAGCAGGTGCACCGGGGCCTGCGGGGCGATGTCGCGGATCGCGAGCACGCGCTCGTTCTCGAACACCTTCGTCGACGGGATCTCCCCCGCGACGATGCGCTCGAACACGCTCAGCTCCGACATGACCTCCAGCTTACGGTTTCGACACGCGCCCGACCGGGCGCTACTCAACCCAAGGGTTTCACCAGCGGGCCAGCCGGGCGTTCAGCACAGCCAGGGCTGCCGGGCCAGCCGTGGAGGTACGCAGAACCTCAGGGCCGAGTCGCACGAGCGTCGCGCCGGCGGCAGCGAGGGCTTCGAGTTCGCGCGGCGCGATCCCACCCTCCGGGCCGACGACCAGAGTGATGCGGTCGCCGCCGATCGCGACCTCGGTAAGGCGCGTGGTCGCTTCGGGTTCGAGTACCAGGAGACGGCCCGGCAGCTTCGTGAGAGCCGCGGTCGTCGCGATTGAGTCGACGACGGGCACCCGAGGCCGGATCGACTGCTTCGTCGCCTCCCGCACGATCGACGCCCAGCGCTCGCGACCTTTCTCGGCCTTAGCCCCCTCCCAGCGCGAGATCGAGCGTTCCGCCGCCCACGGGATCACTCCCGATACTCCGAGCTCCGTCGCCGCCTGCACGGCCAGCTCATCCCGGTCACCCTTCGCGAGCGCCTGCGCGAGCCACAATTCGGGAAAAGGAGCCGGATGCCGTGCTGCCGACTCGACCTCGACCGTGACGACCCCGCCGTCGGTCGAGGTGACCGCCCCCGACGCGATGAGCCCGTCGCCGTCGGAAACCGAAATCCGCTCCCCGATGCGCACCCGGGCCACCGTGATCGCATGCCGCGCCTCATCGCCCGTGATCTGCACGACCGCCCCGACCACGACATCCTCTGCCCGCAGTTCAGGAGCGAGGTAGAGGGATGCCACCCGCTCACGCTACCCACCAGGCGGAGGAAAGACGGACTTCGGTGCGGTTGGACCCCCCTCAAACCGGGTCCGACCGCGCCGAGATCCAGCCAAGCGCAGGGGTCAGACCCCGAGGAACCGGTCGCGGAGTTTCGCGAAGAGGCCCTGCTGGAAGGTGGCGAACTCGGGCGGCACGGGGCGACGGGATGCCGCGAAATCCTGCATGAGTTTCTGTTCCTTGGAGTTGAGCCGCACCGGCGTGACCACCTGGATGCCGACCTTCAAGTCGCCGCGACCCTGACCACGCAGGTGGGTGATGCCGCGATCCTTGATCGTGACGACGTCGGCGCTCTGGGTACCCGGCTTGATCTCGATCGTGACGTCGCCGTCGAGTGAGGCGAGGGTCGCGTGCGCGCCGAGCACGGCATCCGTCATCTGCACTTCGAGGGTCGCGAGCAGATCGTCGCCGTTGCGGCTGAACACGTCGTGGTGCTTGACCTTCACCTCGAGGTAGACATCGCCGTTCGGGCCGCCGGCCGGGCCCGACTCGCCCTGGCCGGGGAGATGCAGTCGCGTGCCGGTCTCGACTCCGGCGGGGATGTCGAGCGACAGGGTGCGCTTGGCACGGACGCGCCCCTGGCCGGCACAGGTCGGGCAGGGGTTCGGGATGACGGTGCCGTAGCCGCGGCAGGTGCCGCACGGGCTCGACGTCATCACGTTGCCGAGCAAAGACCGTACGGCGCGCTGGATCTGGCCGGTGCCGCGGCAGATGTCGCACGTGACCGGTGAGGTTCCCGGGGCGCAGCACGATCCGGCGCAGGTTTCGCAGGGGATCGCCGTGTCGACCTCGATGTCGCGGTGCCCTCCGAAGACGACCTCTTCGAGGGCGATCTCGAGCCGCAGCAGGGAGTCCTGGCCGCGCTCACGGCGAGATCGCGGCCCGCGGGAGTTCTGAGCCGCACCGAAGAAGGTCTCGAAGATGTCGCCGAAGCCGAAGCCTCCACCGCCGGCGCCACCGAATCCGGCCTGGGGTCCGAGGTCGTAGCGCTCCCGCTGGTCGGGGTCGCTCAGCACGTCGTACGCGTGCGTCACGAGCTTGAAGCGCTCAGCGGCCTCGTCGCTCGGGTTCACGTCGGGATGCAACTCCCGAGCGAGCTTGCGGTACGCCTTCTTGATCTCCTCGGGGCTGGCACTCTTGTCCACCCCGAGGACTCCGTAATGGTCGGTCACTCTTACCGATCGTCCTCACCGAGCAGCCGCGTCAGGTAGCGCGCAACTGCGCGCACGGCCGCCATATTGTTCGAATAGTCCATGCGGGTCGGGCCGAGCACCCCGAGGTGCGCCAACCCGCCGCCGGTGGTCGTGTATCCGGTCGCCACCACGCTCGTCTCGCCGAGACCGCCCGACGTCTCATGTTCGTGGCCGATGCTGGCGCGCACCTCGTCGACCTCGATCTCCATCTCGCCGAACAGTTTGAGCATCGTCACCTGTTCTTCGAGAGCCTCGAGAACGGGGTAGATGCTGCCGCGAAAATCTCGTTCGGTGCGAGCGAGGTTTGCAGCCCCCGCCATGACGAGGCGGTCTTGTCGGTTCGCGGCGATCTGCTCACCGAGGCTCGCCACCACCGCATGGACCAGGTCGGGATGTTCGCGCGGAAACGCGGCGGGCAGGGTGCCGAGCTTCGCGGCGACATCGGCAAGGGGGAGCCCCCCGAGTTCGGCGTTGACCCGACCGCGCAACTCGGCGAGGGCCTCGTCGTCGACCGTCGTCGGGACATCGAGCAAGCGCTGGTCGACGCGACCGGTGTCGGTGATCAGCACCGTCATGAGGCGGGTGGGGCCGAGCGCGACGATCTCGACGTGGCGTACCCGTGCGCTGCCGAACGACGGGTACTGGGCGAGAGCGACCTGACTCGTGAACTGCGACAGCAGCCGCACCGTGCGAGAGAGAACATCGTCGAGGTCGACCGCTTCGCCGAGGAAGGTCTCGATCGCCTGGCGCTGCGCCGGGGAGAGCGGACGCAGCTCGGTGAGCTGGTCGACGAACACCCGGTAGCCCTTGTCGGTGGGCACGCGGCCCGACGAGGTGTGGGGAGCGGTGATCAGCTCTTCTTCTTCGAGCTGGGCCATGTCGTTGCGGATCGTCGCCGCCGAGACTCCGAACGAGTGGCGCTCGACGATCGCCTTCGACCCGACCGGTTCCTGCGACGCGACATAGTCCTGCACGATGACTCGAAGCACCTCGAGGCTGCGCTCGGAGACCACGCGATCAGCCTCCTCATGGTTAGCACTCGTGTCGGACGACTGCCAATGATAGCGCGACACGCCGTTATCAGACCGTTGCATCGCGGAATCGCGACGCGCTAGCTTGTGGTCTGTGCTTGCGCTTCACCGACGCCGGGTAATCGCCCGGTATCCGCTCACCGAAAGGCAGTACTGACATGACCACTCCCGCCCCGCAGCCCGCCGCGCCCCTGACGGAGGCCGAGGACAAGCAGTGGGCCTCGTTCGCTCACTTCGGTGGCGTGCTCGGCATCCTGCCCTCGCTCATCATCTGGCTCATCTTCAAGGACCGCGGCACCAAGACCAACGTCGAAGGTAAGGAAGCGCTGAACTTCCAGATCACGGTGACCATCCTGCAGGTCGTGCTCTACGTACTCGGCACGATCCTCGCGATCGTCTTCATCGGGTTCCTGTTCTACTTCCTCGCGTTCGTCGTCTGGGTCGCCATGGTGATCTTCTCGATCCTCGGCGGTGTGAAGGTGAACGGCGGCGGCAGCTACCGCTACCCGGTCTCCGTACGCCTCATCAAGTAGTCGAGTTTCACAAGGAGCCGGGCGCACGTCGCCCGGCTCCTTGCTTTAATGGCGCCATGACCGAACCCACTCCTTACTCGCAGCCGTCGCCGCCCTTGAGCCCCGCTGACGAGAAGACCTGGTCGGTGCTCGTGCACATCGGCGGCATTTTCTTCCAGTGGATCGCACCGCTCGTCGGCTACCTGCTGCTGAAGGATCGCGGCCCGTTCGTGCGCTACAACGTCATCGCCGCGCTCAACTTCCAGCTCACTCTGCTGATCGCCTACGTCGTCGGGGTGGTGACGAGCTTGTTCCTCGTCGGCATCCTCATCGTCTTTGCCGCCTCGGTGCTGGCCATCGTGTTCGGCATCCTCGCGGCGATCGCGACCAACAACGGGCAGTACTACCGCTATCCGTTCGCGATCGAATTCGTGCGCTGAGCCGCGTCAGTCGAGTAGCCGTCGCACGACGGCATCCGCGAGCAGACGCCCGCCTCTGGTGAGCACGACCCGCCCCTGAACCGCCGCCGCACCGTCGACGAGCCCGTCGGCGATGAGTCCCGCGACCGCCGTGCGACCCGTGGGTTCGAGCATCCCGATCGGCAGCCCGTCGACCACGCGGGACCGCAGCAGCACGGCCTCGACGCGACGGGTTTCGGCATCGAGTGTTTCGCGGCCCGCCGCCGGTGAGACGCCGGCCGCGAGTCGTTCGGCGTACGCGGCAGGATGCTTCACGTTCCACCAGCGCACCCCGCCGACGTGGCTGTGCGCGCCGGGCCCGACGCCCCACCAGTCTTGTCCGGTCCAGTAGGCGAGGTTGTGGCGGCTGCGGTGCGCGTCGTCGGTTGCCCAGTTGCTGACCTCGTACCAGCGGTATCCGGCTGCTGCGAGGGTCTCGTCGGCGAGCTCGTACATGTCGGCCTGCAGGTCGTCGTCGGGCTGCGCGACGTCGCCCCGGGCGATCTGTCGCGCGAGTTTCGTACCGTCTTCGACGATCAGCGCGTATGCCGAGAGGTGATCGGGATGCTGCGCGAGCGCCAGATCGAGGGATGCCGCCCAGTCGCCGAGCGACTCCCCCGGCGTGCCGTAGATGAGGTCGAGGCTCACCTGAAGCCCGGCGGCCCGGGCCCACTCCACGACCAGGGGGATGCGTTCCGGGTCGTGCGTGCGCTCGAGCGTCGCGAGCACATGCGGCACCGCGGACTGCATCCCGAAGCTGACCCGGGTGAACCCGGCTGCGGCGAGCGCGGTGAGGGAGTCGGCGTCGACCGAGTCAGGATTCGCCTCCGTGGTGACCTCGGCCCCCGGCGCGAGCCCCCAGGTGGCGCGCACGGCGTCGAGCATCGCTGCGAGGTCGGATACCGGGAGAAGCGTCGGAGTGCCGCCGCCGAAGAAGACGGTCTGGGCGGGGCGCCCCTTCACCCCCGCGGCCTCGATGATCCGCGCGGCGAGCGCAACCTCGGCAATCGCCTGGCCCGCGTAGTCCGACTGCTTCACCCCGCGGATCTCGGCCGCCGTGTACGTGTTGAAGTCGCAGTAGCCGCAGCGCACCCGGCAGAACGGCACGTGCACGTAGACGCCGAAGTCGCGCTCTCCGGCGCCCTCGGCGACGCTCGCGGGCAGCATCCCGTCGGCGGGCGCCGGGTCGGCGATCGGCAGTGCGGAAGGCATGGGCGGGGGTGGACTTAGGGCAGTGGCCGGGTGAGAGCGTGCTCGTAGCGCGAGAGGAACCAGGCCTGTGCGAGCCGAACAAGCGGCAGAAGCGCCCACCATACGGGCGACGAGGGTCGTGAGATCGAGCGAATCGTCAGCCACACCGAGTCATCATCGCGACGCTCGCTGACGAACAGTTCCTCGCCGCTCAGCGGATGACCAGGCAGCGTTCCGTAGGCGAACCCGCGCCGAGTGGGTTCGTCGATCACGTACACGACGCGCACCGGTTCGCGGAAGCTGAGCGCGCGCCAGCCGAGCAGCAGGATGGCGCTATCGCCCGCCCGGACTAGCTGGGCCCCGGTGTCGGCATAGACGGCATCGGTCGTGAGAGACGCCGGCTGCACGGGTTCCCCCGTCGCGTCGTCGAAGGTGACTGGTGTGTAAGTGTTTGCGACGACCTCCTCCGGAGAGTCGATCCGCTTGACGCGAAACCCCGATCGCGTCTTGATGCCCCAGCTCAAGGTTTCGGTCCAGGCGTGGCGCCAGCGCTCCTCGCCGTGCCCGAGCCGCACCTTGCGCTCGATCGCCCGATACCCCTTCGGCGGGTACCGCACAAAGTCGTCATCCTGCGTCGCCCCGATCGCCGCATAGGTGACGGCGCGCTGCCAGATCGGCACGTTCTCGGTCACACGGGTTTCGGACATCCGTCTATTCTCCCGCCCGTTCCCAACTCTCGGAAATCCGGCCCTTCGTCGACGAGACGTGGATGAACCTGCCTGGGTCCGAGAGTTAGGTACGGTCGTCGTCGAGAAACTCGGGGCGAGACGGGCACTTGGGGTGTCGAAGCTAGTCGGCGTAGGGGTGAGTGAGCTCGGGGACGGGGTTGCTCGCGACGCCCGGGATGACGACCGCCGCGACCTCGTACTCGAGCCGGGTGACGAACCCGAGCCGCTCGTAGATGCTGATCGCGGGGTTGTCGGTGGCGACATGCAGGAACGGGATCTCGCCGCGCGCCACGATGCTCGCACCGACCGTGCGCATCGCCCGCTCGGCATACCCGCGACCGCGGAACTCCGGGTCGGTGCATACGGCGCTCACCTCGGTGTATCCCGGCGGATGGAATCGCTCCCCCGCCATCGCCACCAGCTTCCCGTCGACCCGGTAGCCGACGAAGCGGCCGAGTTCGCGGGTGCGCAGCCCGAACGGCCCCGGCTTGGTGCGACTCGCCAGGTCGTGCATCTCGTCGGCATCGTCAGGCCCGAGTTCGATCGCGTCGGGATCCGACTCGGGCCGCCAGTCGGCGGCGACCATCTGAAGCACCCGCACGCGAAACGGCACCCGCACGTCATCCGGAACCGGGAAGGGCGAGCCGGGCAGGAACGCGGTACCCCCGGCGCCGAGTACCGCCCGAAGGTCGGCCCAAGCGGCATCCCCGTCGGTCCCGGTGCCCGCGAACGGTGAGACCGCGGGGTCGAAGGCGGCCGCTGTGCCGTGCCGCCGCGCGAGGTGCGTATGTACGCCGATCAACGAATGCCACACCGGCCGGTCGAGCACATGCTCAGTCACATCGACAGGCTAACTACTTCTTGTCTTTCTTCTCCACGTCACCGGAGAGGGCGGCGATGAACGCCTCCTGGGGGACTTCGACGCGGCCGACCATCTTCATGCGCTTCTTGCCCTCCTTCTGCTTCTCGAGCAGCTTCCGCTTGCGGGTGATGTCGCCGCCGTAGCACTTGGCGAGCACGTCTTTGCGCATCGCGCGAATCGACTCGCGGGCGATGATGCGAGCGCCGATGGCGGCCTGGATCGGCACCTCGAACTGCTGCCGCGGGATGAGTTCGCGCAGCCTCCCGGTCATCAGCACGCCGTAGGCGTAGGCCTTGTCTTTGTGCACGATCGCGCTGAAGGCATCCACCTGTTCGCCTTGCAGCAGGATGTCGACCTTCACCAGGTCGGCTTCCTGGTCGCCAGCGGGCTCGTAGTCGAGCGACGCGTAGCCCTGGGTGCGGCTCTTCAGCTGGTCGAAGAAGTCGAACACGATCTCGCCGAGCGGCATCGTGTAGTGCAGTTCGACCCGGTCGGTGCCGATGTAGTCCATGCCGCCGAGGGTTCCGCGGCGGCCCTGGCACAGTTCCATAATCGTGCCGACGTAGTCCTTGGGGGCGAGGATGGATGCCTTCACGATCGGCTCTCGCACGCTCGCGATCTTGCCGTCGGGGTACTCCGAGGGGTTGGTCACCGTGACGGTCTTCTTGTCGTCGGTCGTGACTTCGTAGATCACCGAGGGAGCGGTCGTGATGAGGTCGAGGCCGAACTCGCGCTCGAGCCGCTCGGTGATGATCTCGAGGTGAAGGAGCCCGAGGAAGCCGCACCGGAATCCGAAGCCGAGCGCGACCGAGGTCTCGGGTTCGTAGTTGAGCGAAGCATCCGACAGCTTGAGTTTGTCGAGGGCTTCGCGCAGGTCGGGGTAGTCGCTGCCGTCGATCGGGTAGATCCCCGAGAACACCATCGCAAGCGGCTCGGTGTAGCCGGGCAGCGCCTGGGTCGCGGGCTTCATCGCGGTCGTGACGGTATCGCCGACCTTCGACTGCCGCACGTCTTTCACGCCGGTGATGATGTAGCCGACCTCACCAACGCCCAACCCTTTCGAGGGCGTGGGCTCAGGGCTCGAGACGCCGATCTCGAGGATCTCGTGCACCGCCCGCGTCGACATCATCTGGATGCGCTCCCGCGGCTTGAGCGCCCCGTCAACCATGCGCACATACGTGACGACGCCGCGGTAGGAGTCGTACACCGAGTCGAAGATCGCCGCGCGGACGGGGCCGTTCGGGTCGCCCTTCGGGGCCGGGACGCGCTCGACGACCCGGTCAAGCAGAGCTTCGACGCCCATCCCGGTCTTGCCGCTGACGCGCATGACTTCGTTCGGGTCGCCGCCGATGAGTCCGGCGATCTCGTTGGCGTACTTCTCGGGGTCGGCGGCCGGCAGGTCGATCTTGTTGAGCACCGGGATGATCTCGAGGTCGTTGTCGAGCGCGAGGTAGAGGTTCGCGAGAGTCTGCGCTTCGATTCCCTGGGCCGCATCGACAAGCAGAATCGCGCCCTCGCAGGCGGCGAGCGACCGCGACACCTCGTAGGTGAAGTCGACGTGCCCGGGGGTGTCGATCATATTGAGGGCGTACGTCGCGCCGTCAACGGCCCACGGCATCCGTACTGCCTGGCTCTTGATGGTGATGCCGCGCTCACGCTCGATGTCCATGCGGTCGAGGTACTGCGCACGCATGTCGCGGTCGCTCACGATGCCGGTGACACCGAGCATGCGGTCGGCGAGGGTCGACTTGCCGTGGTCGATGTGGGCGATGATGCAGAAATTGCGGATGAACGACGGGTCAGTCGAGGCAGGCTGCAGGGCCGTGGTTGCGCGCGGAGACATTTGTGGTAATTCTCCCACGAGTTGCACGGTCGCTCGCGCGCGTCGTCACCGTCGAGCTCATGATCATCAGCCCGACTGCTTAGAGCGCGCCAAGCCAGAAGAACGGTGCGGCGATAGCGAAGCCGACCAGGGTGAAAATCGTCCTCGGCGTCCTTGGCTACCGACAGGAGCCGTTCGGTCGGTCGTTCGCCGTCTGGGGCATCGCGCTCGGGGCGATCGCTGTCTTCGGCTGGACGATTTTCACCCTGGTCGGCTTCGCTATCGCCGCACCGTTCTTCTGGCTTGGCGCGCACTACGCAGTCGGGCTGATGATCATGAGCTCGACGGTGACGACGCGCGCGAGCGACCGTGCAACTCGTGGGAGAATTACCACAAATGTCTCCGCGCGCAACCACGGCCCTGCAGCCTGCCTCGA